>WTCN01000220.1 GCA_013138555.1 Methyloprofundus sp.
GCACCCAGTTGCTTTAATTCAGTAACGAGGATATCTTCCATCGCTTTGGGAGTCGTGGCAAAAAAAACAGAGTCAGTCATATGGTTTTAGTCTATAGAAAAGGGAATTGCTCAGGGACGTGGAAGTAAGGTACAACAGCGTATGAAAGTCGGGGGGAAGTGCTAGTAGCATGCCCATCAATGCTAGCTTGATGGGCACTTTAAAACTAAGTTATTCTATCGCTCATTTATGTCATGCAGTGTAGCTGTATAAAACTTTTTATAGGCGATTACATTGCATAAACCGAGCATGATCTAAATTGATTATTTAGCGACTTTTTCACAGTCTTCAATCAGGCTATCAAGTGCCTGAACGCTTGATTTAGCTTCTGCTTTAATTTCGTGTAAAAATGCTAACTCACTTTTATTGGCTGAACCATCCGCAAGAATTACTTCACGAAGAATATCAACTTCTTTATTGCTAATATGTCCATCACCTAATGCACAAACTTTTGCTACCTGGCGCCATTCAGCCATTATATCTCTCCATTTAATTAAAATTGTGGTAATAACCCCCACCATTCAGGAGGGCGAGAGCTATTATTCAGTATTTTAATAGGACTTGCAATAAAAACTAAAGGAGCTTATCTTTGCAAGTGTTTTAGGTCTTGTTATTGAATGCTTAGTAACTCAACATCAAAGATAAGTGTTGCATTAGGTCCAATAGCCCCCCCTGCGCCTTTTGCACCATAACCCAGGTCAGAGTGAATAAAGAAACGATATTTTTCCCCGATAGACATCAGTTGCACGCCTTCAGTCCAGCCTGCGATAACACGGTTTAAAGGAAAGGTTGCTGGTGCATTACGGCTGTAAGAACTATCAAACTCTTTGCCATCCAGCGTTGTTCCTTTGTAGTGTACAGTAACATTCGAGCTGGCAGTTGGTTTCTCACCTTCAGCTGCTGTTAATACTGTATATTGCAAACCACTTACAGTGGTGATAACACCCTCTTTTTTTGTATTTTCGGCTAAAAATTCTTCGCCTGCCTGTTTGTTATTGTTAGCTAGTTCGGAATCGGGTCTGGTAAACATAAAATAACCTATAAATAAAAGTATAAATATAACGAGAATAACGAGCTGGGGTTTACCCATTGGAAACTCCTTAAAAGAAATAAGCCTGGTATTTTACCAAAAAAACCAGCCAGAATTTTCTAATTCTTGTTGGCAGCCCTTTAATTGTCGATTAAAAAGTTTTGCCCGCTTATCTACTTTTGTGGATACCTTTAATAACCAGCGTTTTTTCAAATAGCTTTGTTTCCTATAACCCGTATGACCCTCGTGGTAAGCGAGGTATTGCTGTCTGGTATTCCATTTGGAAATCCCGAGTTTTTTGTGACTAATAGTACAGTACCAACCAACGAAATCACTGGCATCTTCAAAGTCATCTCTGTCTGCCCCCCAGCTGCCAGCTTCTTCAAGATACCAATCCCAGGTACTATCCAATGCTTGTGGGTAGCCATAGGCAGAGCTGATTCTAAACCAGGGAATAAAGCCTAAAAGCCAGTCTCGGGGAGGCTTGGCATCGGCAACAAATTGTGATTCCTGATAGATAATTGCCATTTGTACATGAATGGGGACCCCCCACTTTTCATAGGTACTTTGAGTGTAATCAAACCAGTCATCTTTTTCTCTAAAAATTGAACAGATATTCTGCGTATTTTTGGGTTGAGAGGCCGTACAGGCGGATAAAAACAAAATAAGAATCAGAGGGGTAAAGTAAGGTTTGATCATGAGTAGCTGTTTTGATTATTGTTGGGTTTAAAATAATCTGCGAAGGATTTTCTTAGTGAGATTGTTTTATTTTTAATATAGGCTATGTTATATATAATCATTAGCATAATATGTTTGGGTTATATAGCCAACAAAAATCAGGAATTATGAATAATTCAACAGAAAATTATCAGAAAAAATTATCAATGGCTGGCCTGCTTTTTATGGGCGGGGTTGAACATAACATACAGGTAAAAAATGTATCAATTTCAGGCTTAGTAGCCAGTATTGAGCTATCAGCTGAAATTAAGGATGAGAAGGATATATTTCTGATAATGAAGAAGTCTACTCTTGTCGATTTCTATATAAAAAAGCTAAATCTGGCGGGCGAAGCTGAGATTACTGAAGTTGATATGGAAGGTGGAGAAATCTTGCTTAGTATTGAGTTTAAACAGATTTCTTATAATGCCGAGAGCTTTCTTTATAAAAGAAAGGTGTATCGTAAAAATATGGCTTCACCGGGAATCATTCTTATTGCCAATAAAGTTTATGATTTTATGACTCATAATGTCTCTGTGACGGGCTTTATGATACGTATTTCCGATTACGTTGATTTGCAGGAGGAAGAGCTTATTGAATTTAAATTTGATAACTTACAAATTCATGGCAAAGCAGTTGTTGTCTGGGTTGAGCATGATGGTATTAGAGGAACTATAGTAGGTCTTGAGTATCAACGTATGAAAAAGGCAGATTTAAGCAGTATTCCAACATTTTATCATGATGAGTAAGTGTTAAAAGGTTGTAGGGGCAATCCCTTGTGGTTGCCCTAGCTTGGGTCAATACCCATTCTTATTGCGATTATGCCAGTACTCTGTTGCTAACTGTTGAGCGCTTGCTTGAGTATTGACTTTGTTTAACAGCTTTAAGGCAACTGCCGTCGTACCAATAATACTGGCTTCAGCAAATTCATCCTGTAACTCACCCCTCCAGACTTGGATTAGCTGTTTGGGCTCAAGTTTTTCGGGTTTAACATGTCGTCTAGAAAATAAAGCAGGCCATGTTTCTTCGGATAATAGGCCTTCATGTACGCTTTGAGCTAAACATTCCATATCGGGGTTACGCTCTGTTTCCCCGCCTTCTCCTTTAATGACCGTCATATGTGCTTGTTTTAATAATAATGCGGCTTCTTGATGGACGGGGCGATAGCCTGGGTGGAAAATACCCTGGATGCTATAAGGCGCATTAAAAGGGTTTATTAAGCGTACTAAGGTGTGGACAGGGGAGCGTAAGCCCATCAAATTACGTAGATGAATCATCCTGTTGAGAGCAGGACAAAGTCGCTCTATTGATAAATAGGCAAAATTTTGTGTCTGTAACTGTTGTTCGGCAGCAGCACATGAATCAGCGATTGCTAAGGAGAAGAGTGATAGCATATCCTGAGCAAAAAGGCGGTTTTCTGAATGGGAAGCCGAACCATGCATTAATATTTTTACGCCATTTTCTGCCAGTAACAGACTTGATAGTATAAACCATGGTAAATGACGGCGCTTTCCCGCATAGGCAGACCAGTCTAAATCAGCGGTGTTTGCAGGAATATCGGGTAATGTTTCACGGACGGCAAGTACAAATCCAGCCAATTCTTCCGGCGTTTCTTCTTTGACGCGCATTAACATTAAAAATGCACCTAATTGTATCTCTTCAACTTCACCTGCTAATATCATGCGCATCGCTTGATGGGCTTCTTCTTGAGTCAAAGGACGAGAGCCTTTTTTTCCTTTACCTAAAATACGAATAAATTCGGCAAAGGGGTGTTCTACATTATTGCTAGTCATTTGGCTTATTCTTTTACTGGGCGTTTATCTAGTTTTCTTTGCAGGGTTCGGCGGTGCATATTAAGTGCTCTTGCGGCAGCAGAAATATTACCGTCATATTCCATCAGTACTTTTTGTAAATGCTCCCACTCAAGGCGTTTTACCGAAAGCGGATTTTCATTAATTGTAACAGAACTATCGCCCACATTTTTATGTAATGCATTCATAATCTCATCTGGGTTCGCGGGTTTGGTTAAATAATGTGTTGCTCCAAGCTTTATTGCTTCAACTGCCGTGGCAATACTGGCAAACCCGGTTAACATAATAATATGTGTATTATCATCCAGTGAAATTAATTTTTGTACTAATTCAAGCCCTGATTCATGGCCTATACGCAGATCAATAACGGCATACTCCGGCTCAATTTGTTCAGCTAATGTCAGGCCATTTTTAACATCATGAGCAACTGAAACTAAAAAACCTCTTTTTTCGAGTGCAGATTTGAGTACTGAACAATAAGTCAGGTCGTCATCTACTAATAATAACTGTTCTTGATTTTGTTCAGACATAATGAATATAAAGGTTATGGAACGTAAATTAAATAATACCCGAAATTTGGAATAATAAAAGGGTAGAGCGGACTTTAATATTTTGTAGGGGCAACTAGAAGGGATTGCTCCTGCATCAGACAATTAAATTTTTACCACTTTTTAAGCTACAGCCACTGGCTAAAGTCTGTTCTACTTTATGTCGCTACGGTAAGTGGTAAAATTATATCAATACATGCGCCTCCGGTAGCTGAATTGCTGATATCTATTTTACCGCCTAAACGGGTAATTGTAGAGTAAGTGAGGAATAAACCCACACCTAAACCTTGACTGCTATTAATCGGTGTTTTACCAATTTTATTGAGTAACTTTTCAGGCATTCCCGGACCATAATCGCGTATTCTTATTCCTACAAAACCTTCTACTGTGCAAGGGTTTATGCTGAAGTCTATGCCTTTATCTACCGGAGTGACTTCTGCGGCATTGTTCAAGATATTGATTAAAGAATGAGTCAGGGTAAGCTCCGCTATAATAGCTTCATTCAAGGGGGCTCTTGGATTGATATGTAAGTTTAATTTTACCCCAGGCTGCTGGCTACGCCACTGACTGATCACTTCATCCAGATAATCGCTTAACACAGTAATATGTCCTGCTTCGGCTCTTAATTCACCCGCAGAGGCCGACATAACTGACAGAGCCTGTTTGCACCTATTTATCTGATCTTGCATAATATGCATTTTTTCATGTAACTCTATATGCATTTCCGAACTATAATCATCTTTGAGTTCATGCGCAATAATTGCCATCGTGCCTAGCGGTGTTCCCATATCATGCGCCGCACTGGCCGCTAGTGTGCCTAAAGCAATAATACGCTCATCCTGCAAGGCTTTTTCGCGTGCATCTGCCAGTGTACGTTCCCCCGCTTTAATCGTATTAGAAAGCTCTACTGCGAAAAAAGCAACCAGCCCTGCACTACAGACGAAACCAAACCACATGCCAAAAATATGAAAATTAAAAAATTCCTGGTCTTGTGTATCATGTATGGCTGGCGACATATTGGCCATATCCATATGCATAAGATGTGGTTCAACCGTTGTTAGAGTTGCATGGAAGGGAATTAAGAAGGTATATAGGGTCGTGGTAAGTATGACCATATACCAGGTATATGCATGGGGTAGAACAATGGCGGTGAGAATAACGGGAAGTAAGAAAATCCAGGTAAACGGATTAGTTGCACCTCCCGTTAAATATAAAAGTGCTGCAATTGCGAATACATCAATGGCTAGCTGTGAAAAAATTTCCATTTCGGTCACATGGACATCCGTTTTTAAGCGCATCCATGTATATAAATTGACGGAACCAATGGCAAGAATAGTCAGCCAGAGAGCCTCCTCATGTAGCGGTATTTTTAAGATATCAATGGAAATTAATAATAACAGTGATTCACCACCGATCATTAAATTTCTAAGGATAAACAACCACTGCAGATTTTCTTTCGCTGAAATTTCTGTTTTAGGAACGAAGTTAACTAACATTTTTATTGTAATCCTTGTTTTTCCGTTGCTATTAGGCGTTTTATATTACTGGAATAAGATGGCCACACTTATCATTATAGCACTCACTAATAGGGCATAGAGGCTACCTTTATGATTACTCTGCATTTGCTTACGCATTTTTTCTAATTGCTGAGACTGTATATTAGCACGTTCGCTGGTATGTGCTGCATCATCTAATACCTGATAAAGCAATGACGGTATTTCAGGAAATTTTTCCGCCAATTCAGGAAACTTCTGTATCGCTTGCTTGATTTTTGTTTTAGGGCTTAAACGCTCTTTAAACCATGCTTCTAAAAAAGGTTTTGCAGTTTGCCATAAATCAAGTTCAGGGTATAACTGACGACCTAGGCCTTCGATATTCAACAAGGTTTTTTGCAATAATACCAGTTGTGGCTGGACTTCCATATCAAAACGACGTGCCGTTTGAAATAAGCGCAGCAATAACAGGCCAAAGGAAATATCTTTTAGTGGTTTATCAAAAATAGGCTCACAGACACTACGTATCGCTGATTCAAATTCTTCAACTCGTGTATGTGGAGGAACCCAGCCGGATTCGATATGCATCTCGGCAACACGACGATAATCCTGATTAAAAAAAGCCAGGAAGTTTTCTGCCAGATAACGTTGGTCGGAAGAAGATAAGGTGCCCACAATACCAAAATCAACCGCAATATATTTACCTGGTAATTCCACGAATATATTGCCCGGATGCATATCGGCATGGAAGAAATTATCTCTAAAGACCTGAGTGAAAAAGACTTCTACGCCACGTTCGGCAAGTAATTTAAAGTCTGCATTATGTTCGCGTAATTCATCGATATTACCCACTGGAATCCCATGAATACGCTCCATGACCAATACTTTTTTACGCGTAAATTCCCAGTAGATTTCAGGGATATAAATCGCTTCAGAGTTTTCAAAATTACGGCGTAATTTTGCTGCATTACCCGCTTCTCTGATTAAATCTAATTCATCAAGCAAGGTTTTTTCAAATTCAGCAACAATTTCTTTGGCATGTAGACGTTTAGCATCCTCCCAGAATTTTTCGGCAAAATAAGCAAGTTCATATAGCAAACCAATATCAGAATGTATCCATTTTTCGACATCGGGGCGCAATACTTTGACAATAACCTGTTCGCCAGTGTGTAACACAGCTGTATGGACTTGTGCAACAGAGGCGGAAGCTAAAGGACTGACAGAAAATTCAGCAAAGGCTTCAGCAATGGGCATGCCGAGTTCTTTTTCAATCACTTCACGGGCTTTCTGATCTGAAAAAGGAGGGACTTTATCTTGCAGTTTTACCAGTTCATCAGCAATATCATCCGCTAATATATCTTTACGTGTCGAGAGTGCCTGACCAAATTTGACATAAATAGGCCCTAAATCTTCCAGTGTACGGCGAATACGCACTCCACGTGCTTCAAAATCTTTTTTACGCCAGAAGTTAGGTGAAAAAATAGCCAAAAATCGTAACGGCCTGAATAAATGTGTTTTGAGGATCAGGTCATCAAGGCCGTGAGTGACCAGTACCCAGTTAATGTGTAAAAGTCTTAATATCAGTTTGGGGTGTTTCACGTTATCTTCCTAGGCCTGCTGTTCTTTTAAATGAGTGTCTAAACGCTTAATCCGTGCTTCAAGTCGATCGAAATCTTCTTTAAGCTGATCGATTTCTTGGGTCAGCATGTTAATTTCCGGGGCAGGGGGAAGGTCTTGCGTTTCATCTTGTAAAAATTCTTTGATATTAAGTTGTAAGCTGTCGATGTTTTTCTGCTGCCACTGATTTGCACTACGGAAAAAGTGGCCGATTTTATGCGCGATGACATCACCCGTGACATGAGAAAGCTGCTCTTCTAAATCAATATCAAGTTGTTCAAAGAGTTTCTGGAATTGGTGACCAATATTTAAGTCACCTTCTATCAGCACTTCACCGCTAAAAAAAGAGCGAGCGGGTGTCGAGCTTAGCCCCATTAAGCCTAATGCGGCAAGAGAGCCCGTTAACGTTGTATCAATAGTACCTTCATAAAAATCAATAATCTGAATGCCTTGTGACGTAGGGCAAAGATAAAGCGTTTCATTAAAGGGCTGGATAGTAACGGCAATGATTTTACCCGCTAGGGGTTGCAGAAAAACAGCAACATCGTCATCCAGGCTAAGGTATTTATTGAGAGCGCTTTCAAATGCGCTAATAAGTAGAGGTTTGAGGGTCATTGTCTTAAAGGTGAGGTTTTATAGAGGGTATGTTAATGTAAATTTGCTAAGTAGGGTGGGCAACGTTTTTCTGCCCACCATTTAACGTACCAATAAGGTAATAAAAAAACGTTGCTCACCTCTTACTTAAAACTTATAACCTCTATGCACTGCAACAATACCTTGTGACATATTAAAATATTCACAACGATCCAGCCCTGCTTCCTGCATCATATCTTTCAGTACATCCTGTTTCGGGTGCATACGAATGGACTCTGCTAAATAACGGTAGCTTTCTTCATCTTTAGCAATGACTTTACCAATTTTAGGCAATAGCTTAAATGAATAGAAATCGTAGACTTTTTCAGTGACTTTATCGATAGGGTGAGAAAACTCTAAAACAATGACTCGGCCACCTGGTTTTAACACACGATACATAGAGCGTAATGCGGCATCTTTGTCGGTGACATTGCGTAAACCAAAAGCAATACAGACACAATCAAAAGTATTATCTTCAAAAGGCAGACATTCTGCATTCACTTGGGCATAGGTAATGTTTCCAATCAAGCCACGGTCAATTAAACGATCGCGTCCAGTACGCAACATTTCTGAATTAATATCTGCTAAAACAATTTTACCCTGTTTACCAACACGTTTTGAAAAAAGTGTTGTCAGATCACCCGTTCCACCCGCCAGATCCAGAACTTGCTCGCCTTCACGTACATTACTTAATTGTACGGCAACACGCTTCCAGATTCGGTGTATACCGAGCGACATTAAGTCATTCATAATGTCATATTGACTGGCAACAGAGTCAAAAACTCCGCGCACTAAATTAACTTTTTCTTTTTCGTCGACTTGTTTAAAACCGAAATGGGTCGTGTTATCTGTTGTCATGTGTTTATCTTAAAATATTAAGGGCGGGATTAAGGGGTAAAGCCGCCTAAACTTATCTTGTTCCCACGTAAAACGTAGGTATGCAGTTTGTGACGCTTTGCATCACGGGACATAAAGCAGCCTTGTATAAACTCCCACGCAAAGCGTGAGAGTTAAGAAAGGCTAGTTTTTTGTTATATCTACCCGCTGGTGACCCGCTTTTTTCAGCTCTTCCAAATAGCTTGCCCACAGTGCGTTATATTCATTACCTAATTTATACAGTAACTCCCAGGTATAAATACCACTATTATGCCCATCGCTAAAGCTGGGGGCAATGCCATAATTACCAATGGGTTTTATGGACTCAATAGCAACGTATTCTTTACCTACCTGTAATGTTTCCTGACCCGGAGCATGCCCCAATGCTTCTGCTGAAGGTGTAAACACACGCAGATACTCACAGGGGAGCTGGAAAGTCTGACCATTATCAAAGCTTATTTCAAG
>WTCN01000224.1 GCA_013138555.1 Methyloprofundus sp.
ACCGCTCTTTTATTAATACGCTCATCACCTAAATCTAAGTTACTCAATTCTGCTTCGGCCCAAGTCATTGCTTATCCAAATAGCTCTATTTTACAGCCTTAATTCAGACTTGTGTGTAAGGAGATGCCTTTACGGAGCTCTAAAAAACTGAATATAATAAGGAATAACGCCTTTTAAATAACCTAGTATTTCAGTAGGAAACCATAAGCTATTAGAGTATAATTCAAGAGCAGGTATGGCTGTGAACAGATATTCAAAATTTACCTAAACTAAAGTTATTCCACCTAAATAAGGCTGGTACTAATGTGTAAATCATACTTGTTGAGTCAATAACTTTTATAAAAATCAGGAGTATATTAAAAACTCTTAATAAAGAAGAAAGCTATTCACTCAAAATTATAAAGCAATAAAAATAATAAATATTTTAGAGGAAGACTAATGATAATTAATAAAAATATATTAGGGCTATTATTAATAGCTAATAGCTGCCTGGTTTCAACTGTGCAGGCGGATGAGCCAAAAAAAGGTGGTGCGTTTATTTATCTCTGCGGAGAAGAAAATACAACACCGATTGGTACAGCAACATTAGTAGAGCATTCATCTGAAGAAGGCATTAAGCAAGTGGATGTAAATTTGACGATTACATCAGGCTTAACAGCTGGAAAGCATGGTGTTCATATTCATGAAGCGGCGGTGTGCACCCCATGTGGAGATGCAAAAGGACACTTTGACCCGGGCCCTGAAAGCAACTCTAACCCGGATGGTAATCACCCTTATCATGCGGGCGACTTAAATAACGTTAATATTGATAATAATGGTATTGGTGTTCTACAAACCACAACAAGCCGTGTAACATTATCAGCTGGACCTTTAAGTATTTTTGATGAAAATGGGAGTGCTTTTATCATTCATACTAATGAAGATAGTTATTGCCCTGAAGGTGTTGTAAAGGGCTGTGCTGGTGGTTCAAGAGATGCTTGCGGGATTATTTATCCACTTTAATAAATGCACCCAATAACCTCATATGCTTATCAGGAGATTGCCAGATAACTGACACTAAGATCAGTGTACTATACAGCAGCTTTAATCCTCCTGGTAGCAGTTCATAAGGAAAGTATGATGACTGAATATAAGCAGTATCGTTGTAAAGAGTGTGAACATGTTTATGATGAAGAAAAAGGTGATCCAGACAGCGGTCTTGCGCCTGGAACATTATGGGACGATATTCCAGATGACTGGGCTTGTCCCATTTGTGGCGCACCAAAAAGTTTTTTTGAACTGATACAGTAATCCGGAACTTTCACATAAAAGATTTAACACTTATCACTCGTAGGGTGGGCAATGCTTTTCTGCCCACCGTAATGCCTTGCCGCACACGAAGCTAAAGACTCCCCCGCCTTGTGCCGTTGTACATTCTATTTCGTGCATATTAACTATCTTTAACTACCTCATTATCAACATTCGAACAGATGGATAGCAGTTTCGAGTTGTTAATTATTTCCTGCTCGCCTGAAGAATGAGTGATTTCGCTCTCAAAAAAACCTAACTCATTAATTTTAAATCTATTAGTTTCATTCGTGACTAAAGGACTTCTGAGTCTTAAATAAATTCCTGCGATAAAATCCGAGAGATTCTCTTTATCCGGGCGCATAAGAAAAAACCATAGCGCTATTAATAAAAATAACCAGGGGATACTGGAAATAAGAATGCTTGAGCCACCGATGATTAATGAACCTAATAATACACAGCAGACTAATACTAAATTGGACTGCTTAATATATTTAGCATCTTTGTCTGCTTGCCGGGTATAAAATCTAAACCCTAGGAATAACATTAGCAGAGCCACGAATAACTCACCGGTACTTACGAATAAACTGATTATTAAGCTTGAAAATAACTGTAAATTAAATAACTCAACAAGCAGCATTAAAGCTATTATCCAGGCAATACCATAATATATCGCAAAAGTGCTGAAATGAATTATCTTAGCTGATAGTGAAGTTGATTGGTAACGAGTAGTACTATTCCCGGTATCACCCAGGAAACTTTCAATAAAGTTTTCAATTTTAGGGGTTTTAAATAGCTCACTGAGAGCAATAAGAAACTGTTTTAAAAGGCAGATTAATAATAGATAAAAAACGATGACTCCCCAGAATTTAACCAGTAATACATTTTGTGCACCCGCCCATAATGGTTTGTGCATAATGAACTCATTACTTAGAACCCCTGCAATGGAAAGACTGACTCCATAGGCCAGACACGTGCTTAACCAGAGAGTTTTTGGCGTTGGAGCTGGTTTTTTCTTATCAAGTGGGGGGAGCCTGAAGCAATTGTCTAGTTCAAAAGATATGAGCCTCTGGCGTATTTTATTGATACATGCCAATGTTATGATCACTAGCAGGGCTAGCTTGCCAATATCAAATATGATCTGCTGGGTTTGTAAAGGAAGTTCTCTCCAGTTAGCTAACATTGTTTCCATTATATTTTCTCCTTATATTTGCTTCTTTGGTAAAAGAATAAGCCTGCAGAATATTATTGTCAAAAAAATGGCATCCTTTATTTCTCGGTTGACACTTTTTTTATTTAACAAGCGTAGCCCGTATGGAGCTTGCGTAATACGGGCTACGTTTATATTCTTGATTCATATAGATTATCGAAGTGTAAACTACTTTTATGCTCATATGAAAGATGTCAAAAAAATAGCATCTATAAAGGCATCCTTCATATAGAACTAAGAGTAGTTTACACTTTTTTGAGAGTAAGCTATCGTCATTCCTGCATGCTTCTAGCAGGAATCTTGCGTATACGAAGAGATTCCCGATAAAGCTTGTGCCCACAGCTTGACTGGGTATAACTCGGGAATGACGGGGGTAATGAAGAGAGAGGTTGCTGCCTCTCTATAACGGCAAAACCATTGTCATAAAACCGTCACATAAAATAGTTTAAAATACATTTTATCTATAAATAATTTGAATACCTTATGAGTCAATTTACCATTTTAGTTGTTGAGGATGAAGAAGCTATCCGTAGTATGCTGGTTATGGTGCTGCAACAGTATGACTTTAATGTACTGGAGGCAGGCGATGTAGCACAGGCTCAATTAATACTGGAGGACACCCTTCCCGATCTGATCCTGTTGGACTGGATGCTACCCAAAGTGACTGGTGATGAATGGACGCGCCGCCTAAAATCCAGCGATAATTTTCGTGATTTGCCGATTATTTTAGTGACGGCAAAAGGCGAAGAAACCGATAAAATTCGTGGTCTGGACTTAGGCGCTGATGATTATGTCACCAAGCCCTTCTCACCCAAGGAACTTATTTCAAGAATCAAGGCAGTATTACGTAGAAGCGGAAAAATTCATGATCTAACCCAGATTAAATTTCAGGATATTGTTTTAGATACCACACAGCACTGTGTCAGTATTGCTAACAGTGAGGTTGAGATTAGCCCTACTGAGTTTCGTTTGCTCAGTTTTTTTCTCACCCACCCAGATAAAGTATATAACCGTACCCAGCTACTAGATCAGGTCTGGGGACGTAGTGTTTATATAGAAGAAAGAACGGTAGATGTGCATATCCGCCGGCTAAGAAAAATTCTTGCTAAATACCAGCGTGAAGAGTGGCTGCAGACAGTGCGTGGTTTTGGTTACCGCTTTTCTGAGAAAAATAGCTGATGAGTTTCTGGAATAGTGATTTATTACGCCTTACTTTAGCTGTTTTCTTTGCCGCTATTACCAGTATTTTTACGGGGCATTTCCTCTATTTACTACTACTTATCTGTATTATCTATATTCTTCGTCAGGCAATGTTACTCAACCAGATTAAACATTGGCTACAATCTGGGGCAAAGGCGGACCACCCTGCCCATAGCGGGATATGGGACGAAATTTATTACCATATTTTTCGCATCAAAAAAACCAATAAAAAACGTAAAAAACAATTAAGCCGCATTATTGAACAATTTCGCAAATCGACAGCCGCCTTACCCGATGCCGTCGTTGTTCTCGGCGAATATGATGAAATTGCCTGGTTTAATAACGCAGCAAAGTCCATTCTGGGCTTAAAGAAAAGAGACAAAGGCCAGCGTATACCTAATTTAATTCGTACTCCCGCCTTTATTGAGTTTTTAAAAAAGAAAGACCCCGATGCAATTTTAAGTATAATCTCTCCCGCTAATGGACAAATTACCTTACAAATAAAAATTGTCACTTATGATAAAAATGCACATTTATTGGTCGCGCATGATATAAGCTCTTTAAAAAATATCGAGCGGATGCGTAAAAATTTCGTCGATAATATTTCGCACGAATTACGTACCCCACTAACGGTATTAAAAGGTTATCTGGAAACACTTGAGGATATGGAGGATGAATACTCACCGCTATTAACTCACTCATTACGGCAAATGAATAATCAGACACTACGCATGCAGTGCTTAGTCGATGATTTATTGCTTTTAGCTAAACTCGAAACCCAAAAAATTAACAACTATTGCGTTGAAGTTAAGCCCCTACTGACACAAATATGCCGGGAAAGTGCTGCTTTAGAACAACTTGATAATCGAGTCGAACTATTCATTGATGCTGATATCAATATTTTTGGCAATGAACAGGAACTACGTAGCGCATTTTCTAATTTAATTGTCAATGCTCTCAAGTATTCTCCCGAAGAATCAATTGTTACCGTACAGTGGCATCAGTCTGGCTCATCGGTTATTCTGGATATTACTGATTTAGGTGAAGGCATACCCGAACTCGAAATTCATAAAATCACCGAACGCTTCTATCGCGTTGATGTACAGCGTGAACAAGAAAAACGTGGGACAGGGCTGGGCCTCGCAATTGTCAAGCATGTACTCGCCCGGCACGATGCACAACTTAAAATTAGCAGTCAATTAGGTAAAGGTAGCTGTTTTAGCTGTGTGTTTCCGAAAGAACGCTTTTGTTAGAGTGGTGCAACACTTTGCCAACAAATGAATCAAAGCGTTTTACATAATCTCTTAGTCATAAGTCTTTATGCAAGGTATACTTGGAAATATTATAAATAGACCTAGCAGGTACTTTTAATGCCCGTTGATATTTTATTCACTGCCTTCCTGGTATTTTATTAATATTCAAATCTCTTAATTCCTAAACAACAATAATAAACGGAGAAAACCATGAATGATTATTTAAAGCGTATTGCTAATTACTTTCTAATCGGGGTATTTGCTTTTATCCCGATCGTTGTCATTTTACAGATTGTATTATTTATGAA
>WTCN01000007.1 GCA_013138555.1 Methyloprofundus sp.
TATCCCCATCTCGACTTCGACACCCTTGACCAACAACTTGGCGAAACCGCGGCCTCGGCAGCCCGCGCCGTGGTGATCACCGACGGGGTGTTCTCGATGCGAGGTGATCATGCAGATCTGGCCGGGTTGATGGAGGTGGCTGCAAGCCACGACTCTTCGTTCGCAGAGAACGTGGTTGTCGTTGTGGATGACTCACACGGTGTCGGGGCATACGGGGCGACGGGTCGCGGGACCGAGGAGGTCACCCGCTCGGATCCCGTCGACGTGCTGATCGGAACCCTGGGGAAGGCGTTCGGGGTCAACGGCGGCTATGTCACAGGTGGCGACGCTCTTGTCTCCTATCTCCGCGAGCGTGGTCCGATGTACATCTACTCGAATCCGATCACGGCCGGAGAGGCGGCCGCTGCCTCGATGGCGACATCGATTCTCGATTCTGGGGAGGGTGAAGAGATGCTTTCCCACCTGGCGGAGATGACCGAGAGGTTTTACTCTATGCAGGATAAGCGAGACAACTCCCCTTACCCTGCATAACCCTCCATAGTTTTATCAATAAAACGATGTGTCTGTATATGTAACCCCCTGATTTTTCATCAGGCCTAAAAAACCGCAACTACAAATACAATTGTTCCTGAGCAAACAAAAAACTGATGTTAAATTTCTATGCCCTCTATGCTTTAATATAAGCCTAAAGGCATATACAGATTGCCTAACATTAACCCTTTATCTTAAATTCACCCAATATTTTATTAGCAGTTCTATGCCCTTCTCCACCGACTCTATCATTTTTACCGCATTTTCACTGGGCATAATCAGTGCCTGCTCACTACCACTAGGCGCTCTAAGCACTTTATTATGGAAACCCTCGGATCGCTCTATCGCTGTTTTAATGTCTTTTGGCAGTGGCGCTTTATTAGCCGCCCTGACACTTGATTTAGTCGCGGGAACCGTTGCCAAAGGTGATTTTTACCCCCTGGCTGCAGGCTGTATAACAGGTGGCTTGCTATTTATTGGCTTAAATAACGTCGTTAATGATTTTGGCGGTTTCTTAAGAAAAGCCTCCACAACCATGTATCATCTGCGTAAACAGGAATACCGTAAATTTAAAAAAATATTTTCCATGGCAAAGCGTACCGATGTATTTAGCGGTTTAAGCGATGCAGATTTTAAAGTCCTGGCTGCTGCCATTCACCATCAGGGTGTAAAAAAAGGGGCTTCAATTTTCACCAAAGGTGACCCATGTGACAATTTATACTTTATTGACACAGGCAACGTATCACTTCTTGACCCGGTCGATAAAGTAACAGCAAAAACGCTCGGCCACACGGATGATCTGGGCTGGCTGGCATTTCTCACCGGCACCCCTTACCGGTTTACAGCCAGAGCAGTTGAAGATGTCAGTTTATGGGTACTTCCGAAAACAACTTTCTTTCAACTGCTACATGACTCACCCACCTTAGCTCATGCAGTTCAGCACTGGCTCCGGGATGCTTCGGTGACGCATTACCTGAATGCACATCACGGCTTATCTAAGGAGGCAATTAGAGACTGGCAGGATCACGCCATCCATACGATAGTACGACGCGGCATATTTTCCTCGGCAGTCACCATTGATCATAAAGCAAAAACTTTTTGTAAGGCAGCAAAGCAAATAAAAGGATTTAATTTTCTTGCTCATCTACCCCAGAGAGAGCTACAGGCGATTGCTGACCGTCTGATATTTAAAAAATTTGCCAAAGGTGAAACTTTTTTTCATCGTGGTGAAGAAGCAAATTATTTGTATATCATCGAACAAGGCACGGTCTCTAAACTTGATGCCGTAGACTATTCAGTGCGCAGTATAGATATTAGCTCTCACTATTCCTTTGGTTACATGGCCTTTTTTACTGGTGGCCATAACACTATGTCCGCTGTTGCACTTGAAGCAACGGAAGGCTGGGTACTGCGCCGCAAGGATTTTAATGATTTACTCACCGTATTACCTGCATTAGCCACAGAATTTAAAAAATTTTTACAGCAACAACAGGTTTTACTTTACCTAAAAGAAAGACAAGGACTGAATACAGACACTGCTACTAAGTGGGTCAAAAACGCGTTAAAAAATATCAGTACAGGTAAAAAAATAAACCCTGTCGCCAGGATACATTTTGATATCAGCGAGCACAAGGGAGCCCCTTTAGGTATCTGGCTGGGTTTAATGCTAGATGGGGTTCCAGAAGCACTGGTTATTGGCGCAGGTACAGCACATTCTGGCCTGGCATTTTCTTTGCTGGCTGGCTTGTTTTTTTCCAACTACCCGGAAGCTCTATCCAGTTCCAGCGGTATGCGCCAGCAAGGTATGAAATTTAGCACCATTCTATTGATGTGGACGAGCCTGATGTTAATAACAGGACTCCTCAGTGCTTTAGGCAGTATTTATTTTGCCGAGGTAAGCGCTGCTATATTTGCCTTTACCGAAGGTGTCGCGGCAGGTGCAATGCTAACCATGATTGCCCAGACTATGCTCCCGGAAGCCTATATTAAAGGCGGAGAAATAGTCGGATTTTCCACGCTTTTAGGATTCTTAACGGCTATTTTTTTCAAAACTCTGGAATAGCCCCCTGAAAACTGCATAATTATCCCCTTTCCACAGCATCAATGCTAAAATCACCAGTCTATTAATACTGTTTTCACTTTAACATGACTGATTCGTTAAAACTTCCCACTAGCTCACTAAAACTACAAATTAGTCAGGCAGACTACACTATTCTTACTGATTCAACTGAGTCGCGAGTCACTCATATTCTTGGCCAGGAAAGAGCTCAGTCAGCGTTGAGCTTTGGCGTAGCAATGCAGAATCCGGGATATAATATCTATGTCATGGGCGAACCTGGCACAGGCCGCTTATCCATGATTACCAATCATCTAACGCCTATTTCTCACCAACAGGAAACGCCCCCGGCCTATGCCTATGTCGAGAACTTTGAAAACAATAGAGAGCCTGTTGCTATTGAGCTACCTGCAGGGCAGGCTCAGACATTCTGCAAGGATATTAATCGCTTAATTGATAATTTAATTGCGACTTTCCCGGAAGCCTTTGAAAGCCCCAGTTATCAACAAAAAAAGACCGCTATCGAGCGTACTTTTAACCAGCGCTATAACAGCGCGATTGATCTAGTTGAGCAGCGCTCTAAAGAAAAAAGCATTGCCCTGTTTCGTGATACAGATTCGATTACTTTTGCCCCTATTCGCGATGGCAAAGTACTAGGCGAAGAACAATTTAACCAGCTTCCACAGGAAGACAGAGAAACGTTTCATAAAGACACCGAGATACTAGAGGATTATTTAGGCGATATATTAATCGAACTACCTCAATGGCGCCGCGCTTTAGTCGAAAAGAACCGGCAACTGGATAATGCCACCATCCGCCTGGCAATCTCCCCTTTATTCAAGGACCTGACAGATCGCTACCAGAATATTGACAATGTCATCACTTATCTCAGTGAAATTAAAAAAGATCTTAGCGAATCCATCAAAGACCTGTTTGTCCAGAGTCAGTCACTGGAAAACTTCAGTGATGGTACTAAAAAACAACTGTTAAAAGACCAGTACCAGCCTAATATACTCATTGATTACAAAGAAAATACGGGAGCTCCCGTTATCTATGAGCCTAACCCTACCTACCAGAACCTGTTTGGCCGCATAGAGTACAGTAGCGAGCAAGGTGCACTAACAACAAATTATCAGCGTATCTGTGCAGGCTCATTGCACCAGGCAAATGGCGGCTATTTAATATTAGATGCAGATAAGCTATTAAACACCCCTTTTGTCTGGGAAGGGCTTAAACGCGCCTTAAAAGCCGGGCGCATTGAAATTGAGTCTCCTTATGCAGAGCTCGGTATTAATACTGTTACCCTGAAACCTGAAGTCATCCCGTTAAACATCAAAGTCATTTTAGTCGGATCTCGCGAAATCTACTATTTATTACAAGACTATGATAATGAATTTAATGAAATGTTTCGCATCCTTGCAGACTTTGATTACGACATCCCCCGCACTGCGAACAACATGCTAGAATTTGCTCAGCTAATGAAACAACAGGCCCAGGATTCAGGTGCAAAACCGCTAGCCAAGTCTGCTATTATCAGCTTAATGGAGCATAGTTGTCGCCTGGCCGAACATCAGGGACGTTTGTCGGCACATATCAATGATGCGCTGGAAATTATTGGTGAGGCTAACTTTCTTTGTAAAGCCGAAGAAATTGATAACACCCATATCCAACAGGCACTTGTCGCACGCGAGTACCGAAACGGCAGGATAGCCCAGAGTATTTTAGATGAAATGCTGGATGGCACGATCCTGATCAATACGGCTGACAGCGTTGTCGGCCAGATTAACGGTTTAACGGTACTCGAAGTTGGCGGTAGTAGTTTTGGTGCCCCCTCGCGTATTACCGTTACCGTTTACCCTGGCTCACGCGGTATCGTCGATGTAGAGCGTGAAGCCGAGCTGGGGCTATCCATACACTCAAAAGGTGTGATGATCTTAACCGGCTATTTGGGTAACTGTTATGCGCAGGAATTTCCACTTGCCATTTCAGCCAGTATTACCTTAGAGCAATCCTATGGACATATTGATGGCGATAGTGCTTCGCTAGCTGAATTATGCTGCCTTATTTCTGCCTTAACGCTCATTCCTATTAAACAAAGCTTCGCCGTCACAGGCTCAATCAACCAGTATGGTGAAGTTCAGGCCATTGGTGGTGTCAATGAAAAAATAGAAGGTTTTTTCAAGCTCTGTAAAGGACGCGGCCTGACAGGTGAGCAAGGCTGTATTATTCCACATGCCAATATTCGTAATTTAATGTTAAAACAGGAAATTATTACTGCAGTAGAACAAGGCGAGTTTGCCATCTACGCAGTCTCTAATGTTGAGCAGGCTCTGCAACTGCTAACCGGTGAAGTCCCAGGTAAAAAAGATAGCAATGGCGCATATCCTGAAGATAGTCTAAACTTTAAGGCGATCTCAAGACTAAAAGAAATTTCTGACTTAGGCAATGATAAGGAAGAAGACAACCATGAAAATGAAGCAGAACTATAAGGCCACCACCCTTTTGGCCTGGGTGCTCCTGTGCCCACTGGGTCATGCTGCTAATGCTGATAACCTGCTTACCAACATCAGCTTACTGCTTAGTGCGAACAATCACCCTTACTTTTTCAAACCTTATACCGAGCAGGAACAGCTAACACTTCGAGAGCTCTACCAACTAAACCAAAATCAACTGCTCTGGTTTAATAATACTCATTCCGAACACGCCATTAAGCAGCTATTAGAACTATTTTCCAACGCCTCCACACAAGGACTCAATAGTACAGACTATGCTAGCAACTATCTAAAAATACAGTGGCAAAAACAACAGAGCAACCCTGACCCGCATCAATTAGTAACCCTTGATACCGCACTTAGCTTAACTTTTTTACGTTATTTATATGACCTGCACTACGGACGAGTGCTCCCTAGTCAACTCAACTTTAAGCTACCCGAAAAAAATATTATCAAGCTGACAAGTCATCTCTACGATGCGATACAAACAGGCAACATTAACCCATTAGCTAAGTTTATGGAGCCAAAACTCACTCCCTACCAGCAGCTTAAAAAGACTCTGGCTAAATACAGGCGGCTTAATCAACACTTTTCTCAAGCACTTCATTTTGATTTCGAGCAATCCCTGCACCCAGGTGACAGCTCAGCTCAGGTCGGTGAACTAGAATACTATTTAGATGCCCTGAATACCCCTGAGAATCAGGCTATCGCAGCAAAAACGGAAAACCAGAACAGCCTTTATAGCAGCGACATCGCAGACACAGTTCGCCTGCTACAAACAAACCATAATTTACTCGCTGATGGCATCATAGGTAAAAAAACGCAACAAGTGCTGAATACCCCGCTCAGCAAGCGTATAAAACAAATAGAGCTAGCAATGGAGCGGCTACGCTGGCTACCTGAACAACAAGGTGCTTTTATTTTGGTTAATATTCCTGCCTTTCAACTATGGGCCTTTAATGGCGAACAAAAATATGACCAGGCACTGAATATGAAAGTGGTGGTAGGCAAGGCAAAACATAAAAACAAAAAACGAGAAAAGTCCTTACAAACACCTGTTTTTAGCGCCAATTTAAGTTATCTGGTTTTTAACCCCTACTGGAATATTCCCCAAAGTATATTACACAAGGAAATACTGCCTTTAGTTAAGCATGAGCCAGACTATTTACAGCAGCACAATATGGAAATTGTGACTGAGTTTTCACACCATACCACGGCACTGCCAATAAACGAAGAAAATATAAGTGGCTTATATAGTGGGCAATTGCGTTTACGACAACGTCCTGGCTCGGGTAATGCACTGGGGCATATTAAATTTATCTTCCCCAATGAGCACAGAGTCTATTTACATGACACGTCGGCACGCGCCCTATTCAATCGCAATCAACGTGACTTTAGCCACGGCTGTATTCGCGTTGAAAACCCGCATAAATTAGCGCAGTTTGTATTGCAAGAACAACCAAGATGGACTGCAACAAAAATTCACCGAGCCATGAGTGCTAATACACCCAGTATTGTAGGCATAAAACAGACAATTCCAGTGCTTATTTTCTACACAACGGCATTCGTCACAAAAACAGGAAACTCATTTTATCCTGATATCTATGACCACGACAGTACTTTACAATCCGCTTTAGCCAAACGCAGCCAACTTTTGGCCATCACAACACTCGCTACCAGGCTCTAACCCGCCCGGTATCAATATGCACAAAATTTGAACGGGGGTAATACCCCACACCACCACGCGCCAAGCTGATTGCCGCCGCTCTAATATCCTTTGCCGCGACCCCCTGAATACGAATATCAATGGCTTTACCTTGCATATGTAGACTTCTGCTCGCAACACCACGACTTTTTTTATGCAACGCCGCGTTAGTTTTAGGCGAACGATACCCCGAAATAACCTGTAAAGGCCGCTCAGTGCCTAAGACATTCTTTAAATCATATAACAAGTCTATTAATACCGGGTCCATAGCAAAAATATCCCCAGTCCTATGGTCACGTAATAGATAATTAATATCCTGCAAAGCCTCGGCAACATAGTTACCTCGCTCGAAATAGCTAAGCGATATTTTCTCCTCGGTATGTAAATTATGTAATCTTAGATCTTTGATCACAGTACTTCGCTTCATTAAAGCATGACTCGTTTGCGGCAAAGCAATCGCCACCGAAGTTCCCAGCGCACAATGTAAAAACTTGCGTCGCGTCATATCTTTTAACACTATTTCACTCTCTTAATTATTATGTTGATTAGATGCCAACTCCTTGCAATGTCACTTATTTTACCATAAAGAACAGTTTTTATAAGTTAGCTAAAGCGTTGCGTGTCTCCTAACGCCAGACCTATACTTGAGGCCAAGGAGTGGGAATTCAAGGGAGTGTTGCAAACTTTGATAATCCTATACCGAATCTGCAAAAAAACAGAGACTCCAAATAGCGGATAGAAAAACGCTTTAAGCTAATAATTCCTATGAAAAGTCCTATTACTGCTAAATTTATGTTTAATACCTTCAACTACTTCAATATTTCTACGTCGACGATCCGTAACGCGTTTTTCAGCTTTAGTTGATATAAACGGCTCATGATTTTCCCGAGGATCATTATGCCAGTCACGCTGATGATACTCTCTCACTACAATATGCTTGTCCAGAAATTTTTTCCTGTTTAAGTGTTTCAATACTCTCTTAGCAGCAGCATCCGGCTCTATCGTCACTAAACCATGAAATTCTGAAATATTGGTACGAGCATCTTTTAAGTGTAGTATTTTTATCTGCTCAATAGCCCCCTTTTTACCAAACAGACTCACCTTCATTGCAGGCTCAATAAATGCGATGATATCGCTACGCCTGGTTTGCGCAGAAATACTCCTTAAAAAAAGAATCATAATTTACCTATTTTCTTTATATTTTTTGAACAAAGTACACTATTTATACATAAATGTCTGCAAACTGGCTAAAAAATATCTAAATTCCCCCACGTTCTAATCCAGATAATACCCAGTAATGCAAAACTATTTCCGTTCAGCTTTCATTCAGTCAGGCTGCGCTAAAGTATCAACATCGGGAATTAGCCCGTTTATTAACGATATTTGGAGCATCAAAATGAGCAGCTTAAAATCAATTGCACTGACAGCGACATTAGCAATAGCCTTGGCGTTATCACCCTCAATATCTATGGCAGGTAACCATGATCGTGGGCATAAAAAAGGTAAAATAGTGCAGAAGCACTTGTCTGGTTCACGCTTTAATAACTCATCTCACCACCGCGACCATTATGATCATGATCGCCATGACCGTCATCATAATCACCATAACCATCATAATCATGGCCACCATGACCATCATGAGCACCATTATGATAATCATGACAGACATCACCACCACCGTCGCCATCATCATGAACACAGAGACCATTTTGACCACTGGCTTTATTCCATGAGCCACCACAACCGTCATGGGTTCCAGTTCCAATTTGGTTTACATAAATAACAAGTTCAGTTTCCTCCATAAATGACTCACCACGTCTGTTAAAACGAGTAATATATTTTTGCATATTACTCGTTAAAACTCAGCATTAAAATGAGTTTTGCGTGTAAGCAAGGCTTCAGTGTAAACTCTACTTATTGAATAACCATGGCTCATTTAATGAAAACCTTTATTAGTTCTCTCTATATATTATCTCTCTTAGTGCAGAGTAGTCATATCCACGCTGCTCCGTCAAACATTAGTCAACAGCAAGCGGTTAGCATTGCTCAACAAGTTCAATCTGGCCGTGTACTGGGGGTCAAGCAGAAAAAAAATACCTATCAGGTAAAAATACTGCTCGACAATGGCGAAGTAAAAATCATTCCCATTGATATACAGAGTGGTAAAATCAAATCCGGGCACTAAAAATGCGCATACTACTCGTTGAAGATGAGCCTGACTTACAGGCACATATTAAAAACCACATGGAAAAGGAAAACTATATTGTTGATGCAAGCGGAGATGGCAACGAAGCTTATTTTTTTGCGACGGAATACCCACTCGATGCCGCTATTATAGATATAGGCCTACCTGGCATGAGTGGTATAGAAATTATTCAAAAACTTCGTCAGCAAGGATCGGTATTGCCTATACTCATCTTAACCGCGCGCAGTCGCTGGCAAGAAAAAGTCGAAGGACTGGAGGCCGGAGCAGACGATTACCTGGTGAAGCCCTTTCAAATGGAAGAACTGATGGCCCGGTTAAAAGCCTTATTACGCCGCGCCTCGGGATCGGCTACCTCAGAGCTTATTTGTCAAGGGATCAAACTAAACCCAGACACCCAGCAAGTCTGGCTAAACGATTATTTACTCGACATTACCGCCTTTGAATATCGATTGCTGGAATATTTAATGCGTCACCCAGACAAAGCAATCTCTAAATCTCGACTCGCAGACTATCTTTACCCACACGAAAATGATCGCGACAGTAATGTCATTGAGGTACTTATAGGGCGATTACGCAAAAAGCTTGACCCCGATGGCAGCTTACAACCCATTGAAACCCTGCGCGGCCGTGGTTATCGCTTTACTCTCTATGACCAGAACGAAATGTGATGCTATCTTATGTCACTTAATTCCCGCATTACGCTCAGTGCCACCGTCGTATTAGTTATTTTTATCTGCCTGACTGCCTTTGCCTTAGAACGTGCATTTTTTGACAGTACAGAAAGTGCTCTGCGTGACACCATGAGTAGTCAGCTCTATGCACTGATGGCCGCTGCTGAAGTCGAAAATCAACAAATAGTCCTGTCATCCAATGATCTTGACACTTTACTGGGCCTTCCTGGTTCTGGCATTTACGCGACGATCAGCAATCCATCAGGCCAGGTTTTATGGCAATCCTCATCATCGCTGGGCACCACTCTACCTAAACCCACCTCACTGAACAGTGGCAAAAAAACCTTTGCAAAAATCTCTGTAGAGAACAGTGACTTTTACACCACCGCTTATGGCGTACGCTGGCCTACCGATACTGGTAGTATCGCACTCACATTTAGTATCACCACTGACTTAAGTTCATTTGATAAACAAATAAATAGCTACCGACTCACATTATGGGGCTGGCTGATAGCAATGGCAACGCTATTACTGCTGAGTCAAGCCGCCATTTTACGCTGGGGTCTAGCACCACTACGCAAAGTAGGCATAGAGCTTAATCGTATTGAAGCAGGCAAACAACAACAGATTGAAAACCACTACCCACAGGAAATCGAACGGCTCACTAACAATATAAATATTCTGTTAGAACACGAGCGGCAACAAAAAACACGTTATCGTGATGCAATGGGAAACCTGGCACATAGCCTGAAAACACCACTGGCCATTTTACACACAAGCTTACAGACAGAGCTGCATAAACAAGACAGACAAACCATGCAGGAACAGCTTAATAGAATGAATTCCATCGTGGAATATCAATTACAGCGAGCTGTTACTGCTGGCTCTGTCAGCCTCGGCAAATCAGTTGAATTACTCTCAACGACCCAGCGCCTGCTGAATTCATTGCAAAAAGTATATTCCGACAAAGCGATAAGCGTCACCACTCATGTCGATAGCGCATTAATTTTCAGAGGTGATGAAGGTGATTTAATGGAAGTACTCGGTAACCTGCTAGACAATGCTTTTAAATGGGCGCATCAAAACATAGAAATAAGTGCCCAGCAAAGCGGAAAACAACTGCTAATATCTATCAGTGATGACGGTCCTGGTATCGCACAGGAAAAAGTAGAAGAACTGTTACAGCGTGGTGTACGTGCCGATCAAACAACCGCTGGACATGGAATTGGCCTTTCTATCGTAAAAAGCATAGTGCATGCTTACGGGGGGAATTTAACGATATCAACAAGTGATTTGGGAGGCGCTAAGGTTTGCTTGTTACTATAACCTGATGTGTCAGTTGTAGTTGAGTTACGCAAAGCCTGTACACCCAACGCTGCATTGCCCCCCTTATCTTCTTCCTGCAATAAAACTCTAATTTCTCTTACTTATTTCATTGATATTTCTATTATTTTATGCTATAAGTTTCAGAATCCTAGGTAGAAAAGCGCAAAATCAATCCATACTACGCCCGTTCTAAAGCTATAAGCACATTGGAACGGCAATTAACAATGCTGCTTTCTGGAGAAATGCAATGGCTTCACCGGCAAAAAAAAAGACAACGAAAAATTTTCCAACATTCGATGCAGAACTGAATGAAACTATTTGCGATGCATACAATAACGCAGATCTGACTCTGACTCTAAAGCTCGGCTTCCGGCAAATCAACCCAGCAGGTGGTGCGGCAAGTGGTACATACCATGATTATGGTGATGCGACAGAAACGGCACGAAACATTGTCAAATGGACTCCAGGATCATGGTCACGATGGAAAACTAATTTCGTCTCTTCAGCCCAACGATACTGGCATGGAAAATTCTGGTTAATCAACAATTTTCCCGTTCTAGAGTTTGAGGACAAGGGAGTCAAATACAGACACAATGTCTATTGCAGATTCAAAATAATAGGAGCGGATGCTGCGACCGGAACCCATCATCACGTGATTGATGTAGTGCGTTTAGCCGGTAGCGAAACGTTCTTCGGCTCGCACTCTACCCTCTATGACAGCCGCGATACCGTATCAACCCATAAAAAGACCGATAGTGCTGGCAACAAGATCATGCAACGCGCCCATGTACATGAAATCGGACACCTTCTTGGTTTAGGACATTCAGCCGAAGGCACTTCTGCCTGCCCCA
The DNA here is from genome assembly GCA_013138555.1 of Methyloprofundus sp. Taxonomy (GTDB): domain Bacteria; phylum Pseudomonadota; class Gammaproteobacteria; order Methylococcales; family Methylomonadaceae; genus Methyloprofundus. Next base: position 11,839 of record WTCN01000007.1, read on the forward strand.
CTTCTGGTGATACCAATGCCTCTGCCTGCTACGGCTCATCGGACTCTGAAATGAACTCAGTCATGGGCGGAGGTATGACCCTGAGAGCATCTCACGCCTATGCCTGGCGGATGGCAATAGCCGCCATGACCGGCAAGGGAACCATTCGCAAGCCCTCAGATAACCGCTCATGGGCTGCTCTTGCAAATATGCTTGGAACCTCCTATTCGGAAGCCGATTTCACCTCAAATGACTGGGAAGCCATGACGAAACGCCACTATCCCCGCACAGAGGCCGAAGTTACCGCAAATGCTGCAATCACCAGAAGACCAAGCCGATGACCTTACCCTCCTTAACATGCATAACAAAGGTAAGCCTCCTGCTAGCATTGAGCGGCGCAATGTGTAGCCTCGCATCAGCCCAATCATCTGTCCCAAATAAAGGAAATGTCCCCATGTCTTCCAACACCCACTTAGACTGCACCAAAAGTACTGTCGCACGATCTCTCTGTATTATCGAGATGATTCTCAGTGATATAAGAAAAACCTATCGCCCAGCCGGAGGTGGTGGAATATCATCAATCAAACAAGACGCTACCTGGGTCTATACCGTGTCGATTTCGCAGGAGGAGCGGGTAGACCTGATTACTTACACTATTGAGATGTCATCTGATGGCAAGATGACTATCAAGGATCGTAAAGAAGGGGTAAAGAGTTACGGACACTAATTTCTCAAAGCAATGAAAAATGATGAGCAAAAAATGCTGCCCACCCTACGAACTAAGTTATTGTTAGTTTATTTTGTAGAGATATTACAAATAGCACTTACCCAAAATTCAACTCTTATGTAAATTCTCACATTTTTCCATGCATTGCAATATAAAGTAAAGAAGTGACAACGACAAAGATGCTGGGTTACATAATTTGAACTCTAATACCAGAGTAACTAAAACGGGGACTTATCACCTTCATGATAAGTTCCCGCTGCGACATGATATGCCGATTTTACTCCTTAAAGTTCAGTTTACTATTGTAGTACCCTGCTGAGTATTATTACCAGAGTTGGTATCATCACTACTCACTATAGTTGCCATCCAGTGGATTTGAGTACCTGCATAATCAGGGCTAACTTCCCAGGGAATCACTACTTCAATTTCTTCTTCAAATTCTAAAGTAATATCCTTTTCTGTGGAGCCGATAGACTCTCCATCCACATAACCTTCGATATGCAGAGTTCCTTCTACAGTACCGATACCGTCATTCACAATAACAGAAGTGAGGTTTCTGGTAACGGGGTCATCCTTGATATTGATACTTTCTGGAACCTCAAAACTGGAGAAACTAACTTCAGGTACTGGTACAAGACCACTCGAATCAGATATACTTAACCTAGCATGTGTTCCTTCTGAATCTGCTTCATTCCAGACAGACCAGATGATATTTCCAGCTGGGGAAGGGCGTAGCTGTGATCAAATCTATTGTTATCTCCAATTGAGGGAACAACAACAGCAACCTCATAACTCAAGCCCTTGTCTTTAGTGCGTGAATAATAGATATCATATTCCACAGAACTCTCGACATGTGAATAAACATTTTTCTCGGTTCCCCAAGCTACGATATAAGCATCTTTGTTCTGACAGTTTTCAGGAACGGAACCGCAGTCCAACGCTGAACCTGGAGTTTTTACTAAACGAGGCTCTTTAACATGGATTTTATCAGCAGCAGCAATATTTGAAACATTGACCGCATCAGTCCAACTATCAGATGATACATTATAATGACGTATCCAGAAGTTATAATTATCCAGATCGGTATACGTTGCTAATGCCCAGTCTTTTGCATAGGAATAGCCAATATAGAAATCATCCCCAACAATTGCCGCACGATGTGCTCTGGAATCTTCATAGGGATTTTTATAAGTGGTATCTATAAGTTCATTCGGTATAGTTTCAACCGGTGGTTCTGATACTGGCGACCATGTAATGGTATTACTGCTGATATTATTAGCAGCTACATTGTTAAGCTCCCTGGCGACTGCATAGTCTGATACTCTACAATTGGTATCCACAGTAGGCAGCATATCTTCTGGTCTCAGACCTGGTAGACCTGAGTGTCCAGCAACTCCCACTCCAACACGAACCATAATATCTCCGGGGCCACCTTCAGTAGGAAGGCCTTGCCTCCAGAATACTCCCATTCTCAAGCCATTTGTAGATGCAAATGCCTGACTGACAAAACGTACACGGCGACTGTTTTCAAGTAAATCACTGATGATACAGCCAGGCTCTCCATTTAGATATTGACCTCCAGATTCTGGAGGAGAGTTATAAGCAAACTCGTGATAGCGGATAAATTTACCCGAATCCAGTCTATCTGCTCCTTTACTCTCTTCGTAGGCAATCACAGCTGTCGCAGGAGTACTACCACCTACCAGCATAAGATTAGGTCTTGATGCACCGGTATTACCACGCTCCAGCTCTACGATTTCATTGAGTGGAGAGTCAGGATGAAAAACCGGGCTGGTATTACCACCCGCACCATCGTTAGTATAGTTATCAGTGATTCTTACCGGAGTAGCCCATGGAGTATCCGTAAGACCCTCCATATCCTCCATAAGATCTTCCGTAAAGGTATACCAGACATCCGTACCATGGGTAACCGCTGCTCCTGATGCGCCATCTCCTGGTCCATCCGCACCGCCAAGTTGCAAGCCGTGCGGATCTTCCTGCCAGGAAATGACCCAGTTTGCTATGGTTCCATCCGCTATAGTGACACCTTTATTAGCGTCTGACTTGGCATCTCGCTCTCCATCAGTGAGTTGTACCGTAGTCCAAGCACCCACTACATTATCAGTATAGGCTGCATAAACACAGGAAAAAGGCACACTAATACCATCGCGCTCATTATAGCTAATCAATCTCTGCGCGCCGCCTAGGCAATACTTATCTACCCAGGTGACCACAGCAAATTTACCGGAATTAAAAATATTCGGTTTGCCTGAATCCCCGTAAAAAGGTGTTGGTTCATCAGTACCGTCAAATTCATCCCAGTCCGTTGCAATACTGGTAAATTGAGCTGTATTAGAGATATTGAGCGGCCCACTCCAATTTACTGCAACACTACAATCATTAACAGCTGGATTACACACTCTGACAAAAATATCTCGGGCAAGTCTCTGAGCATCCGCTTTAGTGTCATAAACATCATTTGTTCCAGAGGCATCAGCATAGGTAGAAACTAACCAGCCATTGCCCATACGAACGAGTTTAGTTTTGCTTGCCGAACTGTTCTCAGATAGCGTATCAGGGTAAGTAAAAGTTGCAATGGCTGCCATCGCAGCTACAGCAACAGCCTAGGCTGTCGAAATCATAGTAAACAAAATAATAAAATTAATAAATTCAATATATTATGATTTTATTTCTGCTTAAAAATTCTAAAAAACAGCGCTTTTGAGGCGTATTTACAACAAACATTCAATGGCTTAGAATAAATTAAAGGTTTTTAAAGTCATCAAAATT
>WTCN01000207.1 GCA_013138555.1 Methyloprofundus sp.
CATGACTCTATCGGTCAGGGTGAAGATGGGCCGACTCATCAACCGATTGAAAATACATCGGCAATGCGTTTAATTCCTAATATGGATGTATGGCGTCCAGGAGATTCAACAGAAGTTGCTGTTGCATGGACTGCGGCTGTTGAGCGTATGGATGGTCCTTCTAGTTTAGTCTTCAGTCGTCAAGGCATGCCTGGGCGTAAACATGATACTGCTGATTTTGCAGGCATTCGCAAAGGTGCTTATGTCTTATCGGCGGCTAAAGGTGATGCGGCTGCGATTATCATTGCAACAGGTTCTGAACTTGACCTAGCAATGCAAGCACAAGAAGCACTAGCGGCTGACGGTGTTAATGTCAGTGTTGTTTCTATGCCATCAACGAATGTCTTTGATCGTCAAGATCAAGCATACAAAGATAGCGTATTAATTCCAGGTGTGAAACGTATTGCTGTTGAAGCAGGGGTTACAGACTTCTGGCGTAAATATGTAGGCTTAGAAGGCGGCGTTGTTGGTATTGATACCTTTGGTGAATCTGCACCTGGTGGCGTATTAATGGAACACTTCGGCTTCACAGTTGATAACGTTGTTAAGACTGTCAAAGAAGTATTGTAGTCTAAGGTACAGTTCAGAGGAGTAATGTTCCTCATTTACGAATAACCACTGATTCGTTATACTGAGTCAGTGGTTTAATTCGTTTCTTATGACATATAGGTGAATTGCGTGAAAAAAAATAATGTAAAAAAAGGCATATTTACTGCCTTATTACTTGCCAGCCCTTTGGTGACGGCAGGTACTCAATACCCTGCCGCTGATTTTCAACCCAAAGTTGTTTATCAGGACAAAGACTATCAGCATCAAGGCTCAGAATCTTCAAGTGCTAGCGCATCTTTTGGTGAAAAAGCAGCTGTAGATGCAAGTTATCCTGCTGCAACTTTTCAACCGAAAGTGGTCTATCAGGATACTGACTACAAGCATAAGGCTGGAGCAGGCGCAAGTAAATCAGTTCCTTTAGCGACGTGGACGGGGGATACTGAAGAAGTTGAGACAGCTGCAGCCGCTGAAGTGACACAAGAAGAAGCTGCATCAGCTGAAGATTCATCAATGAATCCTCTGTTTGCTTTGGTAATTCTGGGTGTAGCAGGATTTTTATTCCTTAAAAATAAAGGTGCTAAGCCGTCTGCAGCCGCTACTTCAGCAACAAGAGTAACTGCTTCTTCCGATGGTTTAACAGGTGTTGCTAAGTACCTGGAGAAGAAAGCACCTAAACTTTCGGGTGTTGCCAAATATATAGAATTGAATCAACCAGCTCCGAAATCCGGTGTCGCTAAATATGTCGCTAGAAAAGTAGTTGCGGCTAAAAAAGCAGCCTCAGAAAAAACAACTGGCGTAGAAAAATATATACGTAATAGAGGATAATTGAATGGGATTTTTATCGGGCATTTTTTCCCGCAAAGGAAATAGTCAAAATATTTATCGTGATGAAGAAGCAGCGGAAGAACCTTTAAATGAATCTTTAGATGAAGGTTTAACAGGTGTGGCAAAATATTTAAATGCGCAAACTGATAGACCTAGTGTGCAAAGCACTAGCTCAAAGCATTTAAGTGCTGTAGATAAATATATCAGTTCTCGTAATTCTTCAAAAACTGAATTAAGCAGTGCTGAAAAAGAAGAGATAAATGCTCGAATTACCGAAACAATAGAAAAAAGAAAAATAGAGGAGAGCCTGATGAGTGCCGAAAATGAAGAGCTAAGTGGTGTAGCCAAATATGTTGAAAAGCAGGAGCAAGCATATAAGGAGGCTAAGGAGCAAGAAGAAGCTGTAACAGGTGTTGCTAAATATATATCTAATATTGTTGAAAATAAACCTGCAACAACCGGAGTAGCAAAATATTTGAAGAACCGTGCTGAGGTCAAGGTAAGTAGTGTTGATAGATATGTGATTAACAAGGCACTTGCAGACAAAAATAAGCCAGCGGCAGAAGCTCCCCTACCACCGTCTGGGGTCGCTAAATATTTAGCAAACAAACCTACACTGATGACGAGTAGTGTTGCTAAATATATTGCTAAACAATCGGTTGCCGCAAGGCAGGCAGTTGCATAATAGTATTTTCAGTTAGTGAAATGCTTCTTATGATAATTACTTTCGGCTGTGAGCCGAAAGTAATTGTAAGTCAGTATTTATACATTTAATTGAAGTCTGCTTTCCTTAATGACTTGAGGATTAAGAAAAATAGATTTCAGTAGAGAACTTCAGTCTGTAGTGAAGTGTTTCTGATTCAAATGCGGCTTAGACTTCCAGTTCCTATCAAGAAGATTTACAGCACTTAACTTTAAAGTGCATTGGCTTTTTAATTTTAATTTTAATATAAAGGTATCTAACTATGGCTAATTTTTTAGATCAACTTAAAGCAGTAACAGTTGCGGTTGCTGACACAGGTGATATTGGTGCAATTGAAAAATTCACACCGCGTGATGCAACAACAAACCCTTCGTTGATTACTGCAGCAGCGCAAATGCCGCAATACCAAAGTGTTGTTGATGATACATTGACAGGCGCACGTGAAACATTAGGCGCTTCTGCTTCTGCATCAGAAGTTGTAGGACTTGCTTTTGATCGTTTAGCGGTATCTTTCGGTTTAAAAATCCTGGAAATCGTCCCTGGTCGTGTTTCTACTGAAGTTGATGCACGTCTTTCTTATGATACAGATGCTACAATTGCAAAAGGTCGTGACCTTATTGCACAATATGAAGCGGCAGGCATCAATCGCGAGCGTATTTTAATTAAAGTTGCAGCAACCTGGGAAGGTATTCAGGCAGCTAAAGTGCTAGAAGAAGAAGGTATTCATACTAACTTGACACTCGTTTTTGGCAAGCACCAGGCAATTGCTTGTGCGCAAAATGGTATCACTTTGATCTCTCCTTTTGTTGGACGTATTCTTGACTGGTACAAAAAAGACACCGGGCGTGATTCATACGCGCCAGCTGAAGATCCAGGTGTTGTTTCTGTGACTGAAATCTTCAACTATTACAAAAAATTCGGTTTTACAACTGAAGTAATGGGTGCAAGTTTCCGCAATATTGGTGAAATTACTGAATTAGCCGGTTGTGATTTATTAACAATTTCTCCAGGATTATTGGATGAGCTACAATCAACCGAAGGTGATTTACCTGTCAAGCTAGATGCTGCTAAAGCACAAGCGATGGATGTTGCTGAGATCAATGTTGATAAAGCGACATTTGATAGCATGCATGCTGAGAACCGCATGGCAACAGACAAACTTGAGGAAGGTATCAAAGGCTTCGAGAAAGCACTTGTGACTTTAGAAGAGTTATTAGCAGGTCGTCTTGCTGAATTAGAAGCTTAATAATTTAATTAAGTTATCTAAGAAAGAGGCCTACTTTGTAGGCCTTTTTTTATGCTTGAAAGAATGGTAAATAAACATTTATGTGGTGTGCTTAAATAAAGTACCACAGAACACTATTTGCAGCACCTAAACTCTTTTTTAAATAGCCTGAGTTCGGGGTAAAAAATTTAGACAATACCTCGTCATTCCCACAGTTTTTTTAGCGGGAATCCATTGTTTAAGCAGATAGATTCCTGCTAAAGCTTGTGCCCATGCTTGACTGGGTAGCATGCAGGAATGACGAAAAAGTGCTTTCATAACATATTGACGATGAAGACTTTATGCTACTTTGGCTGTAGATTATATGTAAGCAGATACTTATTTAACCCGCATCCCCGCAACTGCACCATCATCAGGGTGCAATACCCATAAATCTTCACCACCAGGCCCTGCGGCTAATACCATGCCTTCAGACATGCCAAACTTCATTTTACGTGGCTTTAAATTCGCCACCACAACGGTGAGTTTACCTTCCAAATCTTCCGGGTTATAGGCTGACTTGATTCCGGCAAAGACATTGCGTGTTTCATCACCTATATCAACGGTGAGTTGCAATAATTTATTCGCGCCTTTAACATGCTCTGCCTTAACGATTTTTGCGATACGCAGATCAATTTTTGCAAAGTCATCAAACTCGATTTCATCGGCAATCGGGTCAAACTTTTTCGCCACCGGCTCGGCGATTTTCTGTAGGTTTTCTTTAGAGTCTTCTATGATGGCAGCGATACCCGCTTCATCGACGCGTGTCATCAGTGCTTTAAAGGCCTTGATGTCATGGCTAAGCAAAGGCTCTGCATCCGTCGGCCAGGCTTGCTCGGGGATATTCAAAAAGCTTTCACTGTTGCTTGCCAGTGCAGGCAATACCGGTTTTAAATAGGCGACCAATAAGCGGAATAGGTTAATACCCATAGAGCAAATATCGTGTAACTCTTGGTCTTTGCCTTCTTCTTTGGCAATTAGCCAGGGTTTTTTCTCATCTATATATTGGTTGGCTTTATCCGCAAGCGCCATGATGTCACGCATGGCTTTTCCGTATTCGCGTGATTCATATAAAGCGGCTATTTGCTCACTGGCCTGAGTGAATTGCTGGAATAATTCAGGCTCGGAGCAATGAGCAGATAACTGGCCATCAAAACGCTTTTTAATAAAACCACTGCAACGGCTGGCAATATTAACCACTTTACCCACTAAATCGGAATTGACGCGCTGGGTAAAATCTTCAAAGCTTAAATCAATATCATCTATACCCGCACTGAGTTTGGCAGCAAAATAGTAGCGTAAATATTCAGGATTCAAATGCTCTAAATAAGTACGCGCTTTAATAAAAGTGCCACGCGATTTAGACATTTTTTCACCATTAACGGTTAAAAAACCGTGGGCAAACACCGCGCTAGGGGTTCTGAAATTTGCACCTGCAAGCATGGCTGGCCAGAATAAGGCGTGGAAATAGATAATGTCCTTGCCGATAAAGTGGTACAGCTCTGTTTTGCTATCTTTTGCCCAGAACTCATCAAAATCTAGATTTTCCTTAGTGCAGAAGTTTTTAAAACTGGCCATATAGCCAACCGGAGCATCTAGCCAGACATAAAAATATTTACCGGGTGCGTCGGGGATTTCAAAACCAAAATAAGGCGCATCACGCGAAATATCCCATTCCTGTAAGCCACCTTCTAGCCATTCTGCGAGTTTGTTGCTGACTTCAGGCTGTAAATGACCCTCCGTCGTCGTCCATGTCTTCAGCATGTCATTAAAATCAGCCAGCTTGAAAAAGTAATGCACAGAATCTTTTTCTATCGGCTTTTCACCTGATACGGCAGACACGGCATTTTTTAATTCGATTGGCGAATAGGTGGCACCACACGCTTCACAGTTATCCCCATATTGATCTTTAGCATCACATTTTGGGCAATCGCCTTTGATAAAACGGTCAGGCAAAAACATTTCTTTAACCGGGTCATAAGCCTGGGTAATACTACGTGAAGTAATATGTCCATCATCCCGTAGGCGTTCGTAGATTAAGCTGGAAAAATACTTGTTTTCATCTGAATGCGTACTGTGGTAATTATCAAACTCTATACCAAAATCAGTAAAATCAGCCAAATGCTCTTTACCCACCTGAGCAATCAGTTCTTCGGGGCTAATGCCTTCCCGGTCAGCTTTTAGCATAATCGGTGTGCCGTGGGTATCATCGGCACAAATATAATAGCATTGGTTGCCGCGTTGCTTCTGGAAGCGAGACCAGATGTCAGTTTGTATATATTCAACCAGATGGCCTAAATGGATAGGGCCATTGGCATAGGGGAGGGCACTAGTAATAAGGATTTTTCTATCTGACATAAAGGTGAGGGATTAAGGCTAAAATAATCGGTTATTATGGCATAAAATAACTGATTAATTTGACAGAATACGGATGATTTGTCAGGAAAACTAGAATACTCAATAATAACCAAGTAAAATACTTGGTTATTAGTTTGCTTTATATTTAATGATTACGGAATTATGTGTATGTCTACCATAGAAAAAACAGAGATAGAAAACCAGTTAAAAAATATCATAGACCCTAATGTAGAAACTGATTTAGTCAGTGCGCGTTCAGTAAAATCAATTACTGTTGAAGCTGGGCGTGTTGTCGTAAATATAGAACTAGGCTATCCTGCTAAAAGTTTTATTGAGGGCTTTAAACAACAAATTACTGCTAAGCTGGCTGAACTGGAGGGTGTTAGTTCAGTTGAAGTCAATATTAGCGTTAATATCATCGCGCATGGGGTACAAAACTCATTAAAGCCAGTCGAGAATATTAAAAATATTATTGCAGTCGCATCGGGCAAAGGCGGAGTGGGTAAGTCAACCACGTCGGTTAATCTGGCTTTGGCACTGGCGGCGGAAGGTGCGACAGTCGGTATTCTGGATGCAGATATTTATGGTCCCAGTATTCCGACCATGCTGGGTTTGTCAGGTTACCCTGAAAGCCAGGATAATAAAACCATGATGCCGAAGGTATCCTATGGGGTGCAGACCATCTCCATCGGCTATTTGATTGAGCCAGACCAGCCAATGATCTGGCGTGGCCCTATGGTCACTAATGCCCTACAGCAACTTTTAAATGATACCAACTGGGTCGATCTGGACTATTTAATCGTTGATCTACCACCGGGCACGGGGGATATTCAACTGACATTATCACAGCAAATCCCCGTCAGTGGCGCGGTTATTGTGACTACACCACAGGATATAGCGCTGATAGATGCACAGCGTGGCCTGGGGATGTTTGAAAAGGTCAATGTGCCTGTTCTGGGTATCGTGGAAAATATGAGCATGCATATCTGTAGCGAATGCGGTCATGAAGAGGCTATTTTTGGCTCAGGCGGTGGTGTGGCGATGGCGGAGAAAAATGACATAGAATTGCTAGGCTCTTTACCATTGGATATACATATACGCCAAAATGCAGACAGTGGCAGGCCTACCGTTGTTGCAGACCCTGATGGCAGAGCGTCTGAGATTTATAAAGAGATTGCACGGAAAATGTCAGCTAAACTGGCATTGAAGAGTAAGGATTATAGTCGTAAATTTCCTAATATTGTGGTGCAGAATACTTAAAACTAGGGACAGGGATAATACCTCTATCAGGGCATATGTAAGGAAAATGTAATATCTAAATAATTTCCTCTTATTTAGGATAAAATTACAGTAATTTTTATAGAATGGCACGATAACAGTAGATATGAGCATTAAATCAGATAAGTGGATACGCCGTATGGCGCAAGAGCAAGACATGATCTCGCCTTTTGAGGCGGGGCAGGTTAGGCACTCGAAGCAGGGCAAGGTGATTTCTTATGGAACATCGAGTTATGGCTATGACGTGCGCTGTTCGGATGAATTTAAAATTTTTACCAATATCAATTCGGCGATTGTAGACCCTAAAAATTTTAGTGATGGCAGTTTTGTTGATGTTCAGTCTGATGTCTGTATTATTCCGCCTAATTCCTTTGCTTTGGCAAGAACAGTCGAATACTTTCGTATTCCACGTGATGTTTTAACCATCTGCTTAGGTAAATCGACGTATGCACGTTGCGGGATAATAGTGAATGTTACGCCTTTAGAACCTGAATGGGAGGGGCATGTAACACTGGAGTTTTCCAATACCACGCCGTTGCCAGCAAAAATATACGCCAATGAAGGTGTCGCGCAGATGCTGTTTTTTGGCGGTGATGAAGTCTGTGAGACTTCTTATAAAGATCGAGGGGGCAAGTACCAGGGGCAGGAAGGGGTGACCTTGCCGAAAGCCTGAGCTGTTGAGTAGCGTTCAGGTTTTACGCTGAAATGTCGGGTTAGCTTACCTGCGCTACGCTAGATAAGCTAACCCGACCTACAGACTGCGCTATTGTATACTTGTAGGGGTAGGGTAGATGACAGGGGGCATTTGAATAAAAAAACCATTTTCCTCAATCCCCTTGAGAACCTCGCCTGCCTTTTCGCGAGCAAGTTTACGCTCAGGAGTGATCTCTAGTTGCATAACATATTCAGGTTGCCCGATACTTTTAAGAATAGCCTCAGGGATACTGGAAAAATCATCCTGTTTGTCTAAATATAAATATAACTCGTCTTTTTTATTACTTTTGTAAATAAAACACTGCACGCTAAGACCTTTGAAAAAAATGAATAAAACCCTATTATCGCATCAATAGCCATATGAATGAACCCTCAATAGATTCAGAAAATTTTTTTAAAACAGCGTGTTATTTTGAAAGTGCCTTGATTTTAGTTGCTATTGCACTTGGCTGGATAGCTGAGATTAATCCTTTCGAATTTATCATCTTTAATGAACAGGTCGTAATTAATGGCATTATGGGGACTTTACCTCTATGTATCATTTTTCTGGCACTCAATCAGATAACAGTAGAATCCTTACAGCAAATCAGGCAGGTTTTACAAAATACGCTAGGTCCTGGCCTAGCAAAACATCACTGGACTGATTTATTTGTTTTGGCGGCTATTGCAGGTATTTCTGAAGAAATTTTATTTCGCGGGGTTATTCAGCCATGGCTAGAAAATTCATGGGGGATAATGGCGGGGTTACTTATCAGTAGTCTGCTTTTTGGCTTGATTCATGCGGTTACTTTCTTGTATTTTGTGATGGCAACAGCCGTAAGTATCTATCTGGGTTTATATCTAGACTATGATAATACACGCAACTTGCTTACCCCGATTATTATTCATGGGCTGTATGATTTTTTTGCATTTTTTATTATCGTTCGTGCGTATCGATTAGAACAACAAAAGGTTCATTAATGATGGCTATTTCCGAGCAACAATTACAATCCGACCTTTTCTCTGCTGGTATTATTAGGGCGGCCAGCTTAATGAGTTTAATGGCTTTAGTGCTTATTAGCCATATCTATGCCGATAAAATACAGATAGGCATGGACGAGCAGCAACGCGTTATTATTAGAACAGTGCTCTATGTTATTGCAATTTTGACATTTCCTGTGATGCAGTTTGTCAGGCATGTTATGTTACGCTTACAGCGTAATGAAAAACCACCTAAGTCACGATATTTTCTAGCTATTATGGTGACTATGATTATTTCTGAGAGTATTGGGATTTATGGTTTTATTATGTATGTATTGGGCGATAGTTATAATACCTTGTATATCTTTACCATGTTATCGGCTTTGGCGATGTTTTTACATAAGCCGGATAAGGAAGAATATAAAGCACTTTTTGAATGACTTGCAAATATCTCTAAGAGGGGCGTAATCTCTCGGGTTTTATCGCTTGTCAGTTGATGTCAGGCATAAAATAGATTGTTCGGGTTGCACCTACAGCTAGCTTGCAGGTGGGGAGTCAAAACTGGTAGCCTAAGATTACTCGGAACTGTTCTGTGTTTATCGCTGACTCCAGGTTTTTAATATAAGCATACATAATATCCACTGTCATCATTTGCTGATATTGGTAACTAAGGTAGCCATTGAGTTCCTGAGTATGAAAATCAGCTGCTTTTTCTGCTTGAAAGTCTCCGGCAGCAACGCCTAAAGTGATAGATTCCAAAAAGTGTGACTGGTATTCCAGATTAAACAATAAAGCCTGAGCATTTTTTCCCGTATTGACGGCATCTAAGGTCATTTCTTCCATTGAAGTAAAAAAAGGACCTCCTCCGACACTATTCACGGCAGCTGATTGACCGAAGTTTTTGTTAACAGCCGTGGTAAAAGTGACTCCATAGGCACTTAAAGAGGCAAATGCTCCGAGGGTATTTGCATTAACCAGGCCAATTGATTGGCGACCTACCGAGCGGCCTAAATCAAATTGTCCTCCCAGCATGTAAGAAAAAAGATTATCAACGCTATTTTGATAAACAATATCTAAAAAGAAAATTTGTTGTACATCTTTAATATAGTAATACCAGGCACTTGCATTGATATGGCCTTGCTGATATTTTCCCCAGCCTAGCCAGGATTGAGCGCCTGAGCCCCCAAATGCTTGGCCAATAGCAATAAAGTCTGCCGAGTTAGCATTATTTTCCCAGCCTTTAGCTGTGCGTACAAAACCGCTTCCTATATAAAGCTCGTCATTAATATGGTAGTCGACTAAATAAGCTTCAAAAATATTTGGTAATAAACGCAAATCATCCTGATCCATATGGGGAGAGTTAATGCGCTGTGGACCAATGTGGGCCTCAAAGCTGTCATAGGACAAGGTCATAACCGCTTCACCTAAAGTGATATAGCTATTTTTGTCTGCATCGAAAAAATCGCCATGAATTTCATCTTTATTAGTGCTATTAAACCCAGGGTTGATAGCGGTAAAGGCACTGGCATGAAGCTTAAAGAAGGGCCCCCAGGAAATCCCGCAACCTAGTTCACCTCCAAAACCATAGGCTTGCTCTTTGCTGATGGTTTTAGCATGGGTTTGAATATAGCCACCGCGTATAAAGCCATTGCAGCCATCATATTTTAAATCATGTTTAATCCCCTCCTCGCGCTCTGAGTTATTGATATTGTAGGGAGAGCCAGGGGATAAGTCCTCAGCAGGGTGGGTATCGTTTGTGTTATTTTTACGAGGGAAGGCTTCAGTTGCTTGATCCTCGGCTAGAGCAGTTTGTAGTGCGCACAATACGACTAGCAAACCATAAAGGTAAGGTTTCATATTAAAAAAATTTATTTGCAAAGGCTTTTAGGTCATGAGGACATAGTGAGTCCGCAATAAGGTTGATCTGCGCTTAATCAAATAAATTGAATAATAAGAGAAGTGGTATTATGCTAAGAAAAAGAGAAAAGGGGTTCATAAATAAATGTTTAATCACTGTGCTCACCCGCACAAGTTTATAAAATCAAGAAGTATCCGTGTACTTCCTGGCCAGTTTCAGGCAGGTTTCCGGGCTGATGAGTGGATGTATAATCCATAACCTACGTCTTCCCATTCTGTTAGGAATAGTGACATTGGGTAGGTTTTTAACTCAATTACCGTTGCGGGGGCAGCGTTGGCTTTATTTTTGTAATGCACCAACTTCCCTTTTAATCTTGAAAAACAATCAAGACACCTGAAGCGGAGGTACTATATCTATAAAAGCAAATATGAACAAGTTATATTTATATTTTGGGCGGGATTACGTAAGCTGGCTTGCATTTCTCTTTTGGGCTGTTGGGGGGCTGAATCTGGGCCCTATGGCTATCTGCCGAAAATTCCTCCAAACAATATCGTGTGAAGTATATAATGTGATTTTTAGATTAGACAAGTAGTGAGCATTATGGCGATAAATAATCAACAAAATATGAGTGCAGCAGAGCGGCTGGTCGCTGATGCACGGAAACATCAGACAGACCGGGAAAAAACCTACCGGGGACAGGCGCTGAAAATGTACCCCTGGGTCTGTGGGCGCTGTTCTCGAGAATTTAATAATACCAACCTACAGGAACTAACGGTACATCATAAAAATCATAATCATGATGATAACCCCGTAGACGGTAGTAATTGGGAGTTACTCTGCCTTTACTGTCATGATAATGAACACTCAAAATATGAAGAAATGCGCTTTGGCAGTGCTAAAGAAGAAAGTGAAGATCATTCAGGAGGAACCCATAGCCCTTTTTCAGGTTTAGGTGATCTTTTAAAAAAATGAAGAAATGTCCCTGGGCACTGACGACTGAACTGGAAGAGCACTACCATGATACAGAGTGGGGTGTCCCCGTACATGATGATAGATTATTGTTTGAATTTTTGATATTGGAAGGAGCGCAGGCTGGCTTAAGCTGGCTTACCGTACTCAAAAAACGGCAAGGATATCGTGATGCCTTTGATAATTTTGATGTGCGCAAGGTAGCTGAATATGATGAACAGAAACAACAGGAGTTACTGCATAACCCGGAGATTATCAGAAATAAATTAAAAATTAGTTCAACTATTAGTAATGCTCAGGCCTTTATCGCTATACAGGAAGACTATGGTAGTTTTGATGCTTATGTGTGGTCATTTGTCAATGGAAAAACCATTGATAATGTCTGGCGAACAATACAGGAAATACCTGCTTATACGCCTGAATCTGAGCAGATGAGCAAAAGCTTAAAAAAAGCTGGCTTTAAATTTGCCGGCCCGACCATCTGTTATGCTTATATGCAAGCGGTAGGGATGGTGAATGATCATCTCGTCATATGCCCTAGATATTATGCTGTATAAGATAGAGGAGGCTTGCGTTGCAAGTGGTGTAGTTGATTATTGGCGGGGACACCCGCTCAGAAAGTGGTGGTAATATGAGAAAAAAAGGCCGGCAGGTTGTTTTAGATACCGAAACAACGGGATTAAATCCTAAAGAAGGGCATCGGATTATTGAAATTGGCTGTGTGGAGCTGATTAATCGGCGCTTAACGGATCGACAGTTTCATATGTATATTAATCCACAGCGGAATATTGATGCCGGAGCGATTGAGGTACATGGTATTACCAATGAGTTTTTACAGGATAAGCCGCTGTTTAAGGATGTAGCGGATGACTTTATTGATTTTATTCGTGGCGCAGAGCTGGTTATTCATAATGCACCGTTTGATGTAGGCTTTATGGATCGTGAGTTTAGCTTATTAAATCCGGCTGCTGAGAAAACTGCTGACTTTTGTACTGTGTTTGATAGTCTGGTGTATGCGCGAAAAAAACATCCTGGGCAGCGAAATAGTCTGGATGCCTTGTGTAAACGCTATGGTATCGATAATAGTCACCGAGACTTACACGGTGCTTTACTTGATGCAGAAATTTTGTCTGATGTCTATTTGCTAATGACAGGTGGGCAGCTTTCCATACTGGAAGATGATTTAGCTGATGACGGTGTAGAGCAGGAAATTCAGCGCCTCAGTAGTGATAGGGCGGCGTTAAAAGTGATTCATTGCTCTGCTGATGAGTTAGCGGAGCACCAGAAAACTCTGGAAATGCTGGAAAAATCAAGTGGAGCGTGTTTATGGAATCAATAAGTGCAGAGAAATTATGGGCCGCTAATTTTCCTGAGTTTATTAAGGCGGGAGAGGCGGGTATTAACAGCCTGATGGCCTCAGCAAAACTAGTTGAACTGCCAGCAGGACAACAGGTTTTTTACCCAGGGGCTGTGTGTGAACAATATTTGCTGGTTCTGGAAGGAAGTGTCAAAGCGCAGATTATTTCTGAAGGGGGGCGGGAAATGCTATTGTATAAAGTGGGTTCAGGTGACTCCTGTGTACTGACGACATCCTGCTTGTTGAGTGGCGATAATTACCCGGCAGAAGGGATTGCCGAAAGTAAGGTTCTGGCATTTGCCATTTCATCACACGCTTTTTATCGCTGCATAGAGAAATCTGCATTTTTTCGTGAATTTGTGTTTAAGAAGTTTTCAGCACGCTTATCGGGTGTTATTGCGTTGTTGGAGGATGTTACGTTTAGCGCCATTGATACACGATTATCTAAAGCCTTATTAGCGGAAGAGTCTGATGTGATTACCCTCACTCATCAGGAGCTGGCCACAAAACTAGGCTCAGCTCGTGAAGTGATTTCCAGGCATTTAAAGCGTTTCGAAGCCTATGGCTGGGTTAGTCTGCATAGAGGAACGGTTACCCTACTAGACGCAAAGGCTTTATTAAATGTCGCTAGCAAACATTGATAAACTAATGAGTCGTGCCTACTTTAGCTTGTTCTGCATCGTCTTTTTGTTCTTTAACAACATATTTGATGATAATAAAGCCAACCAAACCACCAACCAGACAGGCCATCATTAATGGCATGGCAAATGGCATATCGTGGTGGTCTCTCATATTCATTTGGAACATTGTAGAAAAAATATTTAGGAAAAAGTCAATCATAAATCACCCTTTTATGTGAAAGCGCAAACTGCGCAAAATGTATCGTAACGACACGGCTTGGGGTCTATATTAGAGTATCGTAAAATTATTATCAGTGACAATGTCACATAAAGCTGAGTTTTTTACTGGGTTATTAACAATATTATTATTTTTTTGAGGTTTTTTATGGCGGCAACACCTTCTAATATGATGCCTTTAGGCACTATCGCTCCAGATTTTAAATTGTTTGATACAATTTCAGCTGAGCAAAAAAATCTTTCTAGCCTCAAGGGAGAGAAGGGCACAGTGGTGATGTTTATTTGTAATCACTGCCCCTATGTTATTCATATCAAAGAGCAACTGTGTGATATTGCACAGAAATATGCATTGCAAGGTATCAATACCATTGCGATTAGTGCCAATGATATAGCAAACTATCCACAGGATGCGCCTGATAAGATGCAGGCATTGATGGCTGAATGGGGGAATCCGTTTGCTGCTTATTGTTATGATGCAACACAGGACGTGGCAAAGGCTTATTTAGCTGCTTGTACACCTGATTTGTATTTATTTGACCAGGATTTATCCTGTGTTTATCGTGGTCGGTTGGATGCGGCGACACCTAAAAATAATGTGCCATTGACGGGGGAAGATTTACGCACTGCTCTGGATGCTTTGTTGGCAGGTAAGCCCGTTATTAAGGAACAAATGCCTAGTATAGGCTGTAATATCAAGTGGAAGTAGCGAGTTTCAGTGCGTAGGTCGCTTTTATGTGCAATTTTTTATTTCCTGACGATAAATATCCCATTTACTGAAAGGAATTGCAATAAGCTCAACTTTTAACCTATCTGAACAGGCAAATTTGATAAAGAAAAAATCACGATATGTCCAGTCAGCAACGCTTTGAGAAAATAATACTGACGTAGATAATTGTTCAAAAAAATTACTTCCTGGTTTTTCTGATAGAAAATCATTTACATTCTCAGAAGGAGGCAAGTTAAATCTAGCTAATACAGAACATAGGACTAATACAGTCACAATAAAAAATTTCATAATCATTTTAAATTATCCTTTCCAGGGTGATCACATTAAAAAAAACATTAAACATTAAACATTATATTCAATACCTTTGCCAAAATAAAGGAGGGTAAAAACCATCTCCTTACACACAACTCCTAAATGAGCCCCTCTAGCTTATGCGCCATTTGGACTCCATAAACACAATCTTGAATACGCTG
>WTCN01000306.1 GCA_013138555.1 Methyloprofundus sp.
CCCCGCCAGCACACCGGCAAGTGCCGCACCTGCCGCAACAGCAGGTGGACATGAACCTGTGTGGATAGAAACGCCGGACTGTACGACCTGTGATGAGTGTGTGGAGATTAACCCGAAGATTTTCCAATACAATGCCGAGAAAAAAGCCATTGTGGTTGACCCGACTGCGGGAACTTTTGAGGATATTGTTAAATCAGCGGAAAAATGTACTGCGGTGATTATTCATCCGGGAACTCCATGGAACCCGAATGAGAAGAATCTGGCGAAGTTGATAAAGCGGGCGGAGAAGTTTCAGTAGACTAACCTTGGAGCAGCGTAGGTTGGGCTGCCGTCTTTTTGGCAACCCAACAATTCATTAACCGACCTATAGACCCGAAAATGTTGGGTTAGCTTGTTGCGCTGACGCTTGACAAGCTAGCCCAACCTACTCGGTAAAATATCTTCTGCCCCGTGTTAAGTTGGTAGCCTCAATTAGATTAACGCACCTAGTACTGCACTCCTTAAATAACCGGTAAATAGGGGCGTAGGCTTTAGCCTACATAACTTGCGATTCATGCAGGCTAATGCCTCTTAGCGAGCAATAGGTGGTAGATATGTGACTTGTGACTATATCGTGAACTTGTTCATTGACCGCATCCATCGCTCTACATGTCACATTAGCCACACCGACCACATCAAGTACTATCTGCATACCAATATAATAATTATGCAAGTCATTGTGCATTTCACTGTCGACTCATGCTTATACTCACAGAATCGCCACTGGAGAATTAATTTTCTTTAAATCTATGGATAGGTATTATTTCCTAGGTATTTGTACCAATAGTATTTTATAGTCGTAACGACTATATTATCAGCCACGGTTTAAATAATCACTAACACAAACAGAGCATTAGGGATAAGGTAGCAGTTAACTTAAAAAGCATAATTTTTTATACCAAGGATTTTAGCTGATAGTGTCGAACCATATAACAGCCATAGTCAATTTTACGCTGTCATTTGTTACAAAATATTAAATTTGCATTTGTAACCTTAATTAAAATATTTGACCTGAGAGATAATGATGAATATAAAAAAATACACTTTATTAATCGCTAGTGCCGTCATGGGAATTGGGTTTGCGGGTAACTTGTTAGCTATAGATTTACCTGGACTTCCTGGCTTTAATCAAAACGGCGGCGGTACAACCGCCGCAAATAATGTCTCAATTTTGACATGCAGGAATATTGGACAAAATTCTTCTACGACAGGTACAGGGAGTTCATCGTGTGAAAGTGCTGGTAGTGGAGCAAGTAACTGTTCTTCTAGCACAGGGACAGGGGGCGCAAATACAAATGGCGTAATCAGCTGGGAAAGCACTAGAGAGATTGACCCGGCATTACTCGGTGGCACATGTCCAGAAGCAATGCAGGCATTAGGCAATTGCTCAATCCAGGCTGCTTATGGAGATGGTGTGATAGTTATTCAATGTAATTAAAGCCCCATTTAGTTCACAATTTCAACTCCTTTTCACCTACTTTAAACTCTTTACTGAATTCATTGTGTTTTTCCTCATCTTTTGAACTTTAGGCGATTCACAAGATAAGGAAATTCACAATGACCCCCACAAGCTGTCAAAGCTTAATATTTCCCTCGCAAGGCAAGAAGTTTACTTTTATTAATTAATTAATCCATTCCGGGCTGACAGCGACTGCTGTAGTATTAACTTTGCGAATCAGCAATAAATTTACCAGAGCTAGCATATATAACAAAAACACACTGGGCTCAGGAATGGCTGACGGCACACCACTAAAAGATAAAAACGTTGTTACTGGTGCATTGAAATCCTGATTCCAGATACCGTCCCCGCTATTCAGCGGATCAAAGCCGATAAATAATTCGGGTAACAATAGAGAGCTAAAATTTAGCTTGTCCAGGTGGTTGTCCTGCAACCAGTCTGAAGCATTTAGATTAACTTCCAGAATATTGAGTATAGGTGCAAACATATTAAAACCTTGATCTGCAAATAACGCATCATCAAATACAATACTCGGTAAACTGGCTCTATAAATAATATTATCATTTTTATCGACTAATCTTAGTTCTTCACCCAAAAAGTAGTCGCGCCCATCCGCATTAGTAAGAAGTTTCAATGGATCAATTTCCAGATAGCCACCATTTAAGACATCATTGTCGTATTGCTGGTTTAGCTGAGTCGTGAGCGTATTGATGGGCAAGCTATCAAATGACAAGACCCCGGCGCTTGCATCCCAGTACACCTGATCATTGTCGTCGCTCAATGCCAAATGCCCAACTTTCTCCTCAACTTGACGGATTGCCACTGGCGGTGCTTCATATGAAATTTCAGTATGCTCATGATCAATACGCAAAACTAAAAATTCCTGAGGGGTTAAAGCAAAATCAATATTCAGATTATCTGGACTAATATTCAACGTTACCTGATTCCCAGCCTGTGTCGTATTGCTGTCAAACCAGCTTTCCAATACCTGAGTTACAGCAGAATCCCCTAAAAAACCAATTGTTTGCTTACCATTTTCTAAAAAAGTATAAAAACCAAGCTCCATTACTTGTACGCCAGTATCACCCACCGACTGCACTATATTGATAGTATCACGGATATAAGCAAAAGCTGACGTTGGCTCAGCTTGCAGGCTGAATGCATTAAATTCCCATTCTAGATTAAGAATACTAGGATCAAACGGAGGGGCGGCGGCTACCACAGCAATAACAGAACTTTGACTTAAGGCAGCTGCTCGTGAAAAAAGTGGCTCACTTGAAAAGGAAGTTGCAGAAGTACTGAAGATGGAATTAAAGTTTGCAACCACAGAGCCATCGTTAGGAATCTCTACTTCCGCTGCTGCCAGGCTTGAGTGTATTACCGGATAAGACAGGTTCCCCGAGTTGAGACCCAGCGCCGCTGCATAAGTATTAGTCTCGATGTCGGCGATACCACCGAGAAAACTACTTCCAGCAATTGTAGCGGTTATTGATTGCTTGCTTGAGGTCGCTGCTGATGGAACTAATGATGAAGCCTGAGCAGCCAGTGACACCGCAAACAAGACGCTAATAACCAGAAATATAATAATTTTGTGAATAATCATGAAACGACCCCTTCTAAAATTTACAAGGTTACGCGTACCTAACAGCGATTCAGAGCATACCCTCACTCCTCCTATTAAATTATAGCTACTTTTTTAGAACCTGTAAGCATTTACAAATTACTCCAGATGTTATTTTTGTCCCGAATTCCAGTATATACATCTGTTTATTAGCAAGCGCATCATAGCAAAGGGTACATTCAAACCTCAGCACACCCTATATAAGTTTATAATAATTTAAAGTGGAAATTTAGTTTCTGAAAGTCTAGTTAATCGCTTGAAAAGGTCTACGACTCTAAAAGTGATGGCTTAATATTCTTGATAGGAGCTTTAAAACGGAACATAAACCGGATATATTTAAATCTGTTAGAATTGTTCATCTATAGCATCCCACCAATCATCGCCATTATGATAAGTGTATTAAGGCTGTCAGCCTGCATTTTTTCCATAACATGAGCTCTATGGGTATCAACAGTCCGGTTGCTAATTTTCAGCTTTTTAGCAGCCTCTTTAGTTGAGTGATTATGAATAATAAGCATGAAAACCTCCCTTTCACGCTCTGTTAATTTTGTATATAGTTTAAGTATCTGTTTTCTTTCTTGCGCCTCAGGCCAGGTACGCAACAATTTTTCAGTTTCTTCGTTAATACGCTTTAATAAAAGCTCATTATCGAAAGGCTTTTCTATAAAGTCCACCGCTCCCGATCTAAAAGCTTTTGAAGAAATGGGTACATCCGCATCGCCGCTGATAAAGATAATGGGTATTTCCGAACACCTATCCGCAAGCTCTTCTTGCAGCTCAAGTCCATTCATATAAGGCATGCGCATATCAAGAATCAGGCATCCAGGCTGCTCTGGATCAAATTTATCTAAAAATGTAAGTGCCGAATCATAACTTTTAACCTTATATCCAACTGACTCTATTAACAAAGTTAATGAATCACGAATAGAAAATTCATCATCTACCACATAAATAATAACTGTCTGCTTATTAATTTCCATCGTGTCAACCACTCATGGGTAAAGTAAAATAAAAAGTCGAACCTTTTCCGATACTACTGTTGAATCTCAATACACCGCCGTGTGCTGCTATCAGGGATTGACAGATAGAAAGCCCCATGCCCATTCCTGACACTTTAGTAGTAAAAAAAGGCGTAAATATTTGCGCCTTTTCTTCGTTACTAATACCTAGCCCATTATCTTTTACCCTAACTTCAATTTCTCTATTTTTTACAAAATACGTTTGAATACCTATCCGGGGTTGTGCATTTTTCGGTAGTTTAGAAACCGCATCAATACTATTTTTAATCAGGTTCAATATTACCTGCTCTATCTGTACACCATCAACTAATATACAAGGCAAGGAGCCAGCCAGATCAAGCCCGTATTGTATAGAAAATTGCCGGAAATCATCAACAGCCAGACCAAGAGCATCCTGAACCAGATTATTAATATCAACACTAGAACGATGAATTGTATTCGAAGAAATAAACGTTCTCATACGCGAAATAACCTGTCCAGCTCGAAGCGCCTGCTTTTCAGTTTTCTGTATAGTTTCCTGTAACTTTATTAGATCAAGTTTATCGCATTCTAACATGCGCAAACAGACTTGACTATAAGTCGCTATTGCTGTCAAAGGCTGATTTACTTCATGGGCAATTCCCGCAGCCATTTCTCCCATAAGCCCCATTCGAGTAACATGTGCCAGTTCATTCAAGTGTTTCTTATCCAGCAGTTCTTTACGCTTTCGCTCGCTAATATCTCGAATCATACCAGTAAAATAGACCTTCTCACCTATTTTATATTCGGAAAGAGATAAATCTATGGGTAATAAAGTACCATCTTTTCGCCTGCCCTCAAGTTGCCGGATAGCACCTATATTCATAGTTTCATGGCTGAGTAAATAATTCTTCAAATAATTATTATGCTGCGCTTTGTGCGGCATAGGCATTAGCTTCCCCACATTATGCCCGACTAATTCATCAGCTTGATAGCCAAAAATTTTAGTGACTGCCCTATTGATAGACTCAATAACGCCTGCTTCATCAATGGTCACAATACCCTCTACCGCCGCATTAAAAACAGAATTCAGCTTAGCTTCCCGCTCTACCAACAGATCTTTGGAGCTTTTAATTTCATTGATATTTTCTAGCAGTTTTTTATTTTTTCTGAGTAATTCTGTCGATTGAGCACAGACCTTTTGCTCTAACTGTGCATTAAGCTGACTGATTTTATGTGCGGCCCGCTTTTGTTCACTCATTTCCTGAAGCGTTAAAAAAAATGCCTCTTCAGAATCATAATCTGTAATATGGTTACAAGACCCCTGGCAAAGCACAGGAATAAACTGCTTATTTGCTTGCTTTATTCTAACCTCAATACGATGCTGCTGGTTACTAAATTTTTTTTGTTGTTTAAAAAACAAATCAAAGCGCTCAAGATCCTCAGTATGAATGTAGTTAACCTGCTTTGTACCTTGTAACTGAACTTTAGAGCAACCCAGCAATAGACAGGCAGCCTGGTTAGCATCGGTAATATAGCCTTTTTTGTTCAGCGTAATAAAGCCTACCGGGGCATAATCATAGAGCTTATGGTAGCGGTCTCTGGATACCTGTAGTTGTAACTGAGTCTTACGTAGCTCTTCATTCTGCATTTCCAGTTTGACTCGATAAACCTGGAATTCGAATGCCAGTTTTTGTATCTCTTCAGGGGTCATCCGGGAAATATCGGCATGTGCTTTTTCAAGCCTTTCTTCTGCTCGTTGGCACAACTCGCAATGAAACTTCTCGCTATCTTTATTCTTGCTCATATACCCACACTCCTTCAGTTACCCGCAAATTACTGCACCTTCGCATAAGCCAGTTTGTCTTTTTTCAGTTCCAGAAACGTAATAGCTGATTGATCCATACCCTTCCTGCTTTTTAATAAGCTATATTTTAAATAAATCATACTAGCGCTATTTAAGAAGGCTACAAACTTGTATATAAAATCAATAAGAAGATAAAAATTTACCTTCTTAATGTTACACATATCTCAAAGAATTAATAGCTTTTGTTGCAATTATTCATCAACCTAGCAAAAACATATCTAAAGATAGACACTATCACACTACCGGACACTCTCCCTATAAATAAAGCGGATGATAAGCATTATTATCTAAGCATTGATACCAATAGGATTATAAGTATTCGGGTAGCTACTAAAATTAAAGTGTGCAGAATAGATAGAGTGAAAAATCTACTTGTTGAGAGTTGATGGAATATACAAATTACGCATAAATGGTGGGTATTGACTTAGCTAATAGGTAGTATTACCTAGGCACTTATACTAATAGTATTTTATAAAAACAGCAGATATATTATCAACCACACTTTAAAATAATTATTATCACAAGCAGGACATTCTGGGTATTGATTATACTAGCTAGGTAATATTACCTAGGTGTTTGTACCAATAGCACTTGACAAGAGCAGCGGTTATATTACTCACCACTATTTAAAATAATCATTAACATAGACAGAGTATTCTTGGGCAGTAATTAAAATAATTAGGTATCATTACCTAGGTATTCATACTAATAGTATTTGATAATAGTAACGGTTATATTAATTAAGACTATTTAAAGTAATCATTAGCGCAAACAGAGTCTTGAGTATTTATTAAGACAACCGGCTATCATTATCTAGGCATTTATACCAATAGAATTTTATACTAACAGTAGCTATATTATTAATAGCTAGTTAAACGGGGTAATAAAAATATCTTACTAATATTTTTATTATTGCGCATCAGAATATTTTTTATTTAAATAAAAATAAGAGGTAAGGCTAATGATCAAGAAAATTACTTATATATTAATACCCACCTGTATGACTTTATCGGTGGCTATCGCAGAGCCAGTAGCATCAAATCCAATATTACTGACAGCAGGTCAAATGGATCAGGTAACGGCGGGATTAGGTGCACTCGTAAATGTCGGCGCAATTGCTGAAAGTCAAATCTTTTCTTTGACTCGTACCAATGCAGCAGCTATTACTGCGGTTACTAATAATGATAACCCAGCGTTTGGGGGTTATATTGAGATAGCCGGTGGCGGAGCAGTGGCAACAGCAGCAGGAGACGGCTCTTCAACAGATACAGCTGCTACATCTTTAACGAGCACTCAGGGGTGGGCAGGGAGCTATACAAATCAGGCGGGTGGCCACTTTAAAGGTTCGCTTATAGAGGTTAGAGCACATATTACTTATACATCAGGCAGTGTTTATGTGAGTCCGTTATAAGTGAAATATAGATTTGCCAAGAATACGTAGCATTGGTTGTTGAGTAATAACTTTTAATAACCAATATTCAAAATTTAGTTTGCTGATTTTATAAATTTATAAAACGGCAACTAATGGTTCCCGAAGGTGTTAATGCCTGACGGTTTATGTAGAAATGATAATTAGGAGATTTCCTATGAAAAAATTTATTACTGTTATTGCCCTTGCATCTTGCATGGGTGTTGTGTCCGCAGAGCCAGT
>WTCN01000272.1 GCA_013138555.1 Methyloprofundus sp.
CCCTGAATTAGATAATGTTTGTTATTGTACCTTCAAAGCAGCGGGTCTAGCAGAAATTACTTTGAGCCCCTAATTTAAAATCAAGCTGTAAGCCATAATCCAGGCGAGCATTAGAAAATCCGTCAGTTTTTTCATGTCAGGGTAATGACTTTATCGAATAATATGATGAATGAACCACGGTGACCCGGTGAGGCATCCGTTATTAACCATGTTATTTGATGAACTATACCTATGCTACTTATGCAAATGACAAATAACAGCATTACGCCAGATAATCCCAGTATACTCCACTTTAGTTGCCATTCCTTCAATTCCCACTGGTGTTTCATCTCAAACTATACCAAGTAGCACGAGCCTTTCCATGCCGATGAATATGCTCAGCATTAACCAGTTCTCTAAGGTGCACTTTTAGTGTATTTTGATTGGCTTCGCTTAACTCAACTATTTGTGCAATCGTTAAGCGTTCATACTGTTTAAGTAATTCAATAATTTTGACCGATAGTAAGGGTAACTCTATATCATTTGCCGCTTGATCCCGGCTAATAGTGATTTTTGGTTCTTGCATATGAGTCTCATATTCGATTCTATACCCGATAATAACTGATTTTCTGATATTTGCTTTCCATTCAGCAGCATGGGTAATGGTGTTATAAGGGAGAGTGTTGAACTAAGTTTCTTACTATTATTTATGTAAAAAATTCGACTATAAACGACTGTTATACTTATTGTCACTCCATAGGCTACATATAACTACACCTAATAGAGTAATATTTGTTAAAATTACAATTTCATTTTGGAACCTATGCTTTGCGTAAAATTAATTCTGTCGTCCGGACTCACACTGGCAGTCCAATGAGCGGTCAATGTAAAGGCTTAAGCCTTGAGCTTAATACCCACTTTACCCTATGAAATTCGCCTTATTCAATTAATTGTCATGCCTCTTTCTACACAGCAGCTTTATTTATTGCCTTATTTATCAGATAGTGCGCGATTGTTTTCAGGTATTGCCAGTCAGCCCTGGGCAGTTTTCCTGGATAGCGGTTTAGCTGAAAAACGGCAGGGTCGTTATGATATTTTTGCATCTGAACCCGTTTGTACCTTATTAACACACGGTAAACAAACAACGGTTTCCCGGGGGGATGATGAGTTTGTTTCTGAACAAGATCCGTTTACGCTGGTTAAGCAACAACTACCGGTGCAACCCGCCTTTGCTGAAGTGCCTTTTAATGGGGGGGCAATCGGTTATTTTGCCTATGATTTAGGTAGAAATTTAGAATCACTTCCCGAGATTGCCGAAGATGCTGAACATATTCCTGATATGGCGGTCGGTATCTATCAATGGGCGGTTATTGTTGATCATGAGGAAGAAAAAAGTTATCTGGTCGGCGATGCCAATAGTTCGGAACATTGGCAGACTTTAATTCAGCAATTTAGTCAGTATCCAGCGCAGCAGAGCGAAGCGTGTTTTCAGGTGACGAGTGAAGTTCATTCTAATATGACTGAAGACAGTTATGCGCAGGCCTTTGCTAAAATTAAAAATTATTTAAAAGAAGGTGACTGTTATCAGGTTAATCTGGCGCAACGCTTTGTTGCCAGTTGTCAGGGAAATCCCTGGCTGGCATATTGCCAGCTACGGCAAATTAATTCTGCACCGTTTAGTGGCTATTTGAATGTGTCTGGTGTGCAGGTGTTAAGCTCTTCACCGGAACGTTTTCTAAAAGTGTCGAATGGTATGGTAGAAACCAAGCCAATTAAAGGGACGCGGCCTCGAAAAGCGGATGAGCTTGCCAATCAGCAACAAATTAATGAATTACAGAAAAGCCATAAAGATCGTGCTGAAAATGTCATGATTGTCGATTTATTGCGCAATGATATTAGTAAAAACTGCGTCCCTGGTTCAGTTAAAGTCCCTAAACTTTTTGATGTAGAAAGTTATGCAACCGTGCATCATTTGGTCAGTACAGTGACGGGGCAATTAGTAGAAGGAAGCCATGCGCTGGATTTGTTGCGTAGCTGTTTCCCGGGAGGCTCTATTACCGGAGCACCAAAAATTCGTGCGATGGAAATTATCGAAGAACTGGAGCCGCATCGCCGGGGAATTTATTGCGGATCTATTGCGTATATTGGCTTTGATGGAAATATGGACAGTAATATTACCATTCGCACTTTGGTGCATTCAGACAATAGTATACGTTTCTGGGCGGGGGGCGGTATTGTTAATGATTCACTTAGAGAGGCAGAATATCAGGAGTGTTTTGATAAAGCGGCTGCGATGATGAGTCTTTTGCAACAGATGCGTAGCACATGATGGTTTTAAAGTTAGGCGGCAGTTTATTATCAAGTCCTGCTGCATTAATGCAGTGCCTACAGCTGGCCTGTCAGCAAGAGCAGGGGCAATTAGTGATTGTGCCCGGGGGAGGTGTTTTTGCCGACCAAGTGCGTTTAACGCAAAAACAGTGGCAATATGATGATAAAGTGGCTCACTATATGGCTATTCTTGCCATGCAGCAAATGGCTTTGTTGTTGCAGGGCTTGTGTGCTGATTTAGTTCTAGTTGATAAGGTGGCTGCCATAGCGCCTGCCTTGCAACGGCACAAGCTTGTTGTCTGGTCTCCTTTGGCAAGCGAGCTTGATGCCGCCGGAATTCCTGCCAGCTGGGATGTCACATCAGATACTCTGGCTGCCTGGTTAGCCATTCAGTTATCCGCTGCCCGCCTGATTCTGGT
The DNA here is from genome assembly GCA_013138555.1 of Methyloprofundus sp. Classification (GTDB taxonomy): domain Bacteria; phylum Pseudomonadota; class Gammaproteobacteria; order Methylococcales; family Methylomonadaceae; genus Methyloprofundus. The sequence continues at coordinate 2,727 of WTCN01000272.1, forward strand.
TAAGTCAGCAGAGCTTCCCGAGAATGCGACATTAGAACAGTTGTCCATTTCAGGCGTGATTGATAAAGCATTGACGCGCTTGGTACATAATAGCCCCTTAATGATAGAATGTATTTCTATCCATCAATTACCCTTTCTTGCTACTTGCCTGAAAAACAATGCCTAAAAATCATCCACCACGTTCTTTGTTATCAATCAGAGGCTTAACAGAGCGATCAGTCAAATTATTTTCACGTTTTGTAGCGTATAATTTTCAACATGTGTATTACCGGACCAAAGAGTCTTTTGGTCAGCATAAAAGAGACCTTGTTGTTGTGCGTGTGGAGGAAGCAAGCGAGAGTTTACAAGAAACAAAAATACAGTTTTTAGATGCTTTAGAGCGATTTAAGTCGGTAGTGCATGTAGAAACGGGTACTTTGGAAGATAAATATAAGTTATTAAAGCAGCAATTTGATTTTTGTGAGATGCGTTCAGAAGTGGTGGCGAACAAGGTTCGAGCCATTGAAGAAGTGAGTGATGCGTTGTTTCAGGAGTGGGAAGACGAATTAAAGGAGTATACCAATCGCTCTTTACGTGCGCAGAGTCGACAACAGTTAAAGTTATCCAGACAGCATTACACCCGTCTGATTAAGGCAATGCATAAAGCAGAGAAAAAAATTCAGCCTGTACTAGGGGCTTTCAGGGATCAGGTTTTATTTTTAAAGCACAATCTCAATGCGAATGCGATTGCTGCTTTGCAACAGGAGTTTTCAGAAATTGCACTGGATATTTCGCAGCTTATTCAGGCGATGGAACAATCTATATCGGAAGCGAATCATTTTGTGCTTGTTCTGGTGGAGCAGAAAAACCTGCCTAAATTGCCGACTGCTAAATAGAGGTCTTTGTTTTAATAAATGTAACTTTTGGCTAGCAACTTAAGATGGGCATTATAAATAAAGGAGTGCAAGCTTTGCTTGCAAGTCAGGCAAAGCCTGACCTCCAATTGTCCCGATTTTTAATGAATAATGATAAAAAAGGAACGCAGAGGGATTGATGACACGTATTGTTTTAGGCATAGAATATGATGGCAGTGCTTTTTTTGGCTGGCAGTGGCAAGACGGTGGTTTGCGGACTGTGCAGGCTGAGGTGCAAAAAGCGGCTTCTAAAGTTGCCAATCATGCCGTCAGTGTTGTGTGTACCGGAAGAACTGACACAGGGGTACATGCACTAGAGCAAGTCGTACATTTTGATACCCAAGCTGAGCGCAGTGATCATTCCTGGCTAATGGGAATTAATGCTAATTTGCCGGGTGATGTACGGGTGATATGGGTGCAAGAAGCTGTTGCTGATTTTCATGCACGATACAGTGCCATTGCACGATTTTATCGCTATATTATTCTTAATCGCCCCACTAAATCAGCCTTACAGCGCGACCGTGTTACCTGGTTTCATCCTCATCTGGATGCGCAACGAATGCATCAGGCGGCTCAGGCTTTGGTGGGGAGCCATGACTTCACCTCGTTCAGAGCCTTAAAGTGTCAGTCACTAAGCCCGATGCGCCTAATGTATTTTATTGATGTCTATCGGCAGGATGAGCAAGTGATTATGGATATTTCTGCGAATGCTTTTTTGCATCATATGGTACGTAATATTGCCGGAGTATTGATGGCGATTGGCTCAGGAGAGCAGGCGATAGAGTGGACGCAAGAATTATTAGCCATTAAAAACAGGCAAAAAGGTGGAGTAACGGCCTCTCCTCATGGTTTGTATCTAGGAGGGGTCTATTATCCTGAGCAGTATGCCATGCCCAAACATCAGATTTTTGAAAAATTACCTGCCAATGCGCAGCGGTTTACACATGGAGTTATAAAATGATGAAAAAGATAAGCTTATTAACGATCAGCGTACTGCTTTCAGGTTGTGCCAGTTTTGGTGAAGGGGTAGCGACAGCATTTTTAGAGAAGCAGGAGCAGGAAGATTTACGAGAATGTCGAGTGGATGGTAAAGGCTTTGGGGGGATGCAGCAGAGCTTTGATGAATCTAGTCATTCCTTAAAAGTACTGATGGTGCATGGTGTGGGGACGCATGTGCCGGGATATAGTACTCAATTTAAGGAAAAGTTAGCTGTTGAGCTGCAATTACCTGTGAAAAGTAGTCGCTATAAAGAAATCCATTTGGTGAATAAAGAATTTCCTGATCAGGGTTTAGGAGTGTTGAGAATTGAACGCTTACTTAATAAGGGACAGCAAAGTCGGGAAATGTTATTTTATGAATTGACTTGGTCTGCGATTACCAACCCAGAAAAAGAAAAGCTTAAATATGATACATCGGGGGCTTATTCATTTCATCGTGCTGAAGTGAATCAAATGTTGAAAGAGTTCTCCAATGATACCAGCCCTGATCCGATGATTTATTTAGGTAAAAGTAAAGAAGAGATACTCGCTTCATTTAGGACTGCATTTTGCTGGATGGTAGGGCGAGACTGGGATGCTTTGCCAGATTATAGTGAGAGTGAATGTCATATTGACGGGGATGCGATTAAGCACCTTCCCGATGATGAGTATGCCATTGTCTCTCATAGTTTAGGCAGTCGTATTGTCATGGATGGGATGCATAGTTTTGCACAGCGTATGGTTATTGCTTCTAATGGTGGGTATACTCAGCTGGAATCAGGTGTGCTTGATGGTTTTATTGATGGCTTTCAGCAAAAAAGTATTCCTTTTTATTTGATGTCTAATCAGTTGCCTTTACTGGAAATGGGAGAAGAGCCTCCTGAGGTTATTAATCAGCAAAAGGAATATTGTGTGGCAGGGGGGGAACATTATAATAAAAGACTGGTGAATAAAACCTCTATTATTGCTTTTAGTGACCCTAATGACTTATTAAGCTATGCAATTCCTCAGCATTTTGCAGAACATAATCTGGACTCAAGATTATGTGCAGAGATTACTAATGTGAATATCAATGTTGCACATGTTATTGATATGTTTGGTTTTGGAAAATTTGCTAATCCACTGACTGCGCATACCGGCTATGATAGTGATGATAGAGTTGTTGCCTTGATTGCCAATGGTATTGGTAGCGACAAAACATCAGAGCTTATCAGCGAGCGTTGTAAATGGACTGAGTTTGTTGATTAATGAGCCTTTGTATGCAAGGCACTAAGTTAAGGGAGATGTGTAGGATGGGCAAAGGGCTTTTTCGTGCCCATCTTTTACGGTATTAGTGATGGGCACGGGATAAAGCTCCTTTGCCCATCCTACAGCTGCATAAGTTGTTTAGTGTAATAGAATTTATTATTTGTTAGTTTTTGTTGTTTTTAACTCTGGAGAAAAAAATGAAGAAATTGAATGTATTTTTACCCGTAATATTGCTCCTGTGGGTAGCAGGAGCAAACGCGCATGGGCCTGTACGTCAGAAACTGACTGAGAGCATTAAGGTAGATGCTGCACCTGAAGTGGTATGGGAGAGGCTTAAGGAGTTTGGTGCCGTAGAATGGCTGCCAATGGTAGCAACAAGCAATGCCAAGGGCGGGAATGAAAAGGGAGCCACTCGTGTGTTGACTTTTAAGAGTGGTGGTAGCATCACTGAAGAGTTAAAGAAATACAATGTAAAAAAAATGAGCTACGCCTATAAGATCACCGATATGAGTATTGTTGATACGATACAACACTCTGGCGAGGATGCGTCAATCAAAGTATTGCCAGTGACTGATTTTGCTGCAAGCATTAAGGTGACTGCGAGTGGCAAGGGGGCTGAAGTGACCTGGAAAGCGGGGTATTATCGTGGCTATATGAATAATAATCCACCTTCGGCCTTGAATGAAGCGACAGCTCATGATGCTGTTCAGGCGGTTTTTCGTGCAGGATTGGCAGGTCTGAAAGCGATTTCCGAGTCAAAGCAGCCTGTTAAAAGTACAGCAAAAGAAGCAGTTGCGCCTAAGAAATCTGAGAGCAAAAAGAGTCGCTCAAGCGCGAATGACAAAAGTAAAACAGCCTTTGATTCTAACTACCCGGCGGCAAGCTATGAACCCAAAGTTATTTATATTGATAAAGAATTAGCTGAAGCAAGCGGTGCTTCCGTGAAGAAAAGAGAAGTGATTTTTGATCCTGAATACCCAGCGGCTTATTTTCAGCCTAAGATCATTTATCCATAGTAGACTGCTTGATAGGCATAGGATGTGCTGAGGCACGAAGCGCATCAATCGAACAAGATGCGCTTCGTGCCTTTTTTATGTGTTACTTATCATAACGGGTAAATGGTTGGTTTTTGGGGAAATATGAAAGTTTTAGTCTTGAATTCAGGTAGTTCGTCGATAAAATATGCTTTGTTTGATATGCAGACCCAAACCGCACTTGTGCAGGGAGTGCTAGAGCGTATCGGTGAAAAACAAAGTGTGCACCAGTATCATGTAGAGCAGGGTAATACGCAAATATTACATGCCCCGATTGATAATCATCAACAAGGCTTAACAGCCATTTTTTTGCTTCTGGCCGAACTTGCCTTGCTTAAAAATACAGCAGATTTACTTTGTATAGGCCACCGTGTTGTGCATGGTGGTGAAAAGTTCTGTCAACCCGTGTTAATAGACAGTCTGGTCTTGACAGAGATAAAAAAAATGATTCCGCTCGCCCCCTTGCATAATCCTGCTAATATCACGGGTATAGAAGAGGCAATGGATTATGCAAAAGGTATCCCGCAAGTTGCGGTATTTGATACTGCTTTTCATCAAACTATGCCGGCACATGCCTATCAATATGCTGTTCCTCAAGCGTGGTATCAGGAGAAAGGTGTCAGGCGTTACGGGTTTCATGGGACCTCGCATTTTTATGTGGCAAAGCAGGCCGCTGTTTATCTTAAAAGGCCACTCGAAAGCCTGAATATGATTACCTTGCATTTGGGGAATGGGGCCAGCATGGCTGCAATCGCTGCGGGTAAAAGTATTGATACTACAATGGGGATGACACCTCTGGAGGGTGTTATGATGGGAACGCGCTGTGGTGACCTAGACCCTGCTATTGTGTTTTATTTAAACCGTCTGGGTTTATCGAATGCAGCAATTGAGTCTGCATTAAATAAGCAAAGTGGATTGAAAGGTCTGTGTGGGGAAAATGATATGCGTAGCGTACATGAAATGGCTAGGGCGGGTGATGAGTTGGCTAAATTAGCTTTGGCGATGTATAGCTATCGTATTAAAAAATATATTGGTGCCTATTTTGCTGTGTTAGGTCATGTGGATGCGCTGGTTTTTACCGGAGGAATCGGTGAGCATGATAGCTGGTTAAGAGCGCAATGCTGTGCGCAGTTGAGTGCTCTGGGGATTGCAATAGATCAGCATAAAAATGTTCAGGCTGACGGCAAATTGAGTGAGATTAATCAACTCGGTTGTGGGTTAAAAGTATTGGTGATTGAGACTAATGAAGAGCTGGAAATTGCTCAGCAAGCGGTAGTCTGTGTAAAACAGTGATTCGAACTCAGGTTTAAAAAAAGTATGAATAAAAAACTTGCTTTATAAGACGACCGGTCGCATAATTCAGTGATGGAAAATATGAGCAATAAACAGATTAAACGGGAAAAATTACTGGATCAGGGTGTCAACATGCTGTTGACACAAGGCTATCATGGCACCGGTATTAAAGAAATACTAGATATTGTACAGATTCCGAAGGGGTCTTTTTATAACTATTTTTCTAGCAAAGAAGAGTTTGCCGCCGAGGCTATCACACATTATATTGAGCCTTTTATCCAGCGTTTAGATACGCATTTGCAAGATCCGCAGCTGGATGCTTTAAGTGCGTTAAAGCGTTATTATGCTGAATTAATTATTGAAGTCGAGCAGGGCGGTTATAAAGGCGGCTGTTTGCTGGGTAATTTAATGGGTGAAATAGGTGATACCAGTGAAATATGTAACCGGGCTTTAAAGCTGGCTGTTGAACGCTATAAAAAATTACAGCAATCTGCATTACTGCGTGCTCAGCAGGAAGGTACGGTACGTAAGGATCGCTCAGCAGAGAGTATGGCTGATTTGTTAGTGAATAATTGGCAGGGAGCGCTGTTAAGAATGAAAATTGAACAGTCAGTACAACCTTTGCAGGAATTTTGTCAGACTTTACTGGAGGATTATTTTACAGTTTAGTTCATTGTTTAAGTATGCGATATGCCTGTAAGTATGTCGTGTTTTATTAACGGCCGACTTAAGACGACCGGTCAACTAGGAGATTGATATGCCTAAATATATTATTGAAAGAAACATACCCGGTGCGGGTGAATTAAGTGCAAGTGATTTGCAACAAATTTCTCAGAAATCATGCTGCATATTAAATGATATGGGGCCACAAATACAGTGGCTGGAAAGCTTTGTTACCGCCGACAAAGTTTATTGTATTTATATTGCACCCGATGAAGCCACTATTCGCACGCATGCAGAGCGCGGTGAGTTTCCGGCAAATTCTATTGCCGAAGTAAACACAATTATTGACCCTACTACAGGAGAATAAATACCAGCGACACAAAATAATAATAAAAATATAAAAACTAACGAGGAAGAATGATGAATATATATACGCGTAAAGTCACTTATTCATGGCATAAGCTTCTATCTGTCTGTGCTATTACAGCCACTGTTTTTCTAGTGCCTTCTTTAAGTTATGCAGATGAGACCTGTCAGTCACCCTATATGGCTAAAATTGTTGGCCAGGAAGATTTTGTTTATGTCTGGACCTTAGGTATGCAAGGTGTTGGCGATGAACAGGATAAACTGGTCACTGTTGATGTGAATCCAAAATCAAAAAAATACGGCAAAGTTATTAATAGCTTATCCGTTGGAGGGCGTAATGAAGCACATCATTCAGGATTTACCGATGATCGTAAGTATTTATGGGCTGGTGGCTTAGATACGAACAAAATTTTTATCTTTGATGTGCATACGAATCCGGCTAAACCAAAATTAACTAAAGTCATCTCTGATTTTGTTAGTAAAAGTGGTGGGGTGGTAGGGCCGCATACGACCTATGCTTTACCTGGACGTATGCTGATTACTGGGCTTTCCAATAATAAAGATCATGGTGGTCGTACAGCACTTGTGGAATATAGTAACAGTGGTAAGTATATTACGACACACTGGACACCGACCGATAGTGATTTACGGGGAGCAGTTAAAACAGGTAACTATGCTGATGGCTATGGTTATGATGTGCGTGTTTTGCCTAGACGTAATGCCATGATCAGCTCATCTTTTACCGGCTGGTCCAATTATATGATGGATTTTGGCAAAATGCTGAGTGATCCCGAGGCAATGAAGCACTTTGGTAATACCGTAGTGCAGTGGGATTTACATGCTCGCCAGCCTAAAAAAATATTTGATGTGCCGGGGGCTC
>WTCN01000112.1 GCA_013138555.1 Methyloprofundus sp.
GATAATTTTTTTGATGTCGCTATATTTAACAATGTTTTATATAGTCTGGAAAGCTCTACAGTAGAGCATTGTCTGAAGGAGGTTTTTAGAGTTCTATGTATTGGCGGAGAGGTAAGGATAAGTGAACCCCATAAAAATGCAAATGCTTCAAAAGTTCTAAGAGAAATTAAGCGGGAGCTGATAAAAAATAGACATTTTGAAGAAGTACAAATTCATTATCAAAAGGTTAGAGAAATTAATGAGTTATCCTTAGCTCAAATGTTAAATAAGTGGAGTATTGAGGATATGGAGGCAATATTGCTTAAAGTTGGTTTTTCTGAAATTACGTTTAAACTGGATAAAACTTATGCTCGACAGTCTTTTTTAATTTGTGCAAAGAAATAAGCTTATCTATTACTTCTAGGGACTTTTCTTGCTCTTTCTGATTTCATGGGGTAATAGCAATATTTGATTCAAATACCGGCACTCTGTGTCATGAACACTAGGGCCAAGCTTCGAATTAAGAATTTTTACAACTGTATTCGTAATTTGAGACCTGACCCTTTGTTTCTTTGTTTTCCAGGAGGATACTTTGCTTTTCAACAAATCAAAGCTCTCACATCTAATATCCCTTATTAGTCTAGCCACTATGGCTTGGGTTCTGACAGGTTGCTCTATTACCCAGGTTGCACCCATTCAGCTCAGCCGTATCCATCAGACAGAAACTTATATCCAGAAGTTATCTTTTCTGGATAATTTTACCGTAGAATCAATTGTAGACCCAGGTCAGAGAATGAGTGCTCAGACACTGGAAATGGATAAAATATTCAAGCAATTACTTGGGAAGAGGAACTGGCAAAACCTGAAAGATTCATATGGTTTAGGTAATCTTAGAAATGAATTGCTAGAGAATAACATCTATATTCAGGGAATTACCAACCTATCGGTCTACCTCGATGCGTTCGATAGCGACTATTTTTCCATTGAAGGTTCGGGGCGGTTTTTCTTAATCCGGAAGAAAACCGGGGCGATTCTATTAGTGGGGGATTACACCATCAGTGATAAAGTCTACTCAATCCAAGACTTGGAAAGGGGGTATTTAATATTTGATGTTAAAACAATTATTTCGAGAATTCCGGGGCAAGTAACTTACTATCACGAGGCCCCACTAAAGTACAAAATTTACATTGATAACAGTTTAGGTGAAAACGGTGTTTATAGTATCGACTACGGCAAAAAACACCAAGCCTATCTTGTCGAAGATGATGAAATACTGTCAAAAGCAAGTTTTTTTGCCAGTTTAATTTTCAAAACACCAAAGCGTGCCACAAAGCTGTTTGATTTTCGTGGTATTAATTTTATCAGGAGAGATTACCAACAGCTTATGAAAGGGAGTAGATAATGAATGATTCCGGAGAAAAAGTGCATTGTTCAAATTGTCACTCGGAGCAGGATCAGAGTCATTTATACTGCAGTAATTGTGGATATATTCTGCATCAGTCAGATGTTAAGAGGCAGCCCAACATAAACGCTGAACAACAGGTCGAAAATATTATCAATGCCATCAAAAAACAGGCTCATACCGTCGAACTGGAAACACTGGAAAAGATTCAAGATCATGCAACTAGATGGGCCAAAACCAACCTGTTTTTTATAGGCCTAGCTTCATCGGTTTTGATTCTGTCGCTATCTTTTTTTGGTTACAAACAGGTTGCTGATCTTGAACGACAGGCTATAGAAACTGAGCTCTTAGAAAAACAAGCAAGAGATAGAACCAATGTGGTCATCATGCAAGCGGATAGTTCTCTGGCAAAGATAAAGGAACTGGATAAGAAGATAGAGGATAAAGGTATTCAGAAAAATATAGATCGTATATATGAACTTAAAATCCAGATGGACAAAAAGATACGGATGGCGGAAAAGATTCTCAAGCAGGTCACGGCCGAACGGCAAAATGTTCAAAAAGTACAACATTCGTTCTTTTCAATTTCGATGCAATTTGACGGAAGCAAAGAACAGTTGAACGAGCATAGGAGTTCATTGATTAAAGCAATGAACAAGAAAGGCTTTCAGCTCACCCGTGCTAATATCCTTGAGATTGGTGTCAACCAGACAGAGGTGCTTTATTACAACGAAATCGCCGCGAAACAAGCCGAATTAATTGCCAAAATAGCCAGGGAAAGTTTGCAACTTCCTCGTATGGAAAGCCGCCTGATTTCGATGTTTGACCGTAATCCACGTGAAATTCTTGTAAAGATCAAGTTTCCGTAATGGCAAAATTGTGAGCACTAAAGACGCATAAGGAAAAGTTTAAAAATAGCGGACGAACAGTCCAAACAAGCAGCCTAATGACTAGCCCACCACTTTCAGATTTACTCCCTCCATTCTTTTTGAGGAAATACTATGCCTAAACCCATCACTCCCTTGCTTGCAGCCGATGCCATTATTGAATTGACTGATTTACCCGGTCGTCCCATTGTATTGATAGAACGCGCTAATCCGCCTTTTGGCTGGGCTATTCCTGGTGGGTTTGTTGATGTAGGTGAAATTATTGAACAGGCTGCCGTGCGCGAAGCTCGGGAAGAAGTTAGTCTGGAAGTGCAATTAATTGCTTTGCTTGGTATCTATTCAGACCCTGCTCGTGATACACGTGGGCATACGGTAACCGCAGTTTATATCACGGAGGCAGCGGGAAGCCCAATTGCTGCAGATGATGCGAAAAACTGTCAAGTATTCAATATAGATGAATTACCCGAGCCCTTGGCTTTCGATCATGCACAAGTACTGAACGACTATATTAAATTTCGCCAAACAGGGCAGGTGACAGCGTTAAATAAATAATATTATTCAGCTTGACTCTCAATGAACTTACCCAAGGGCACGATGATTTAGTGAAGGAGTCAATTCCAACTTACCTAAATTTTTTCCTACCATATGCTTATCAGAGGGCATTAGTTGAAATGTCTCCTCAATGAGATCAGCTAACTCTTTAATTTTTTCTCCAGGCGCTGTTTGCTCTGGGTGAAGGGGAAGGCAATGGTCAAGCAACAGACTCAGAATCAGGCCACGGCTTGATCCCTCTTCATCCAATTGTTTGGCCTCGTGACCCCTTGCTTTCGTTGTTTACTCCTTGAATTTGTAGATTATTTTAGCATGGCAATGGAGATTAACACAGGCTAAGCATGCATAAATGATGGCTTCCCTACCTCAGTTGAAACGTACTAATAAGAGTGAGTTAAGCTATACTCTGTAAAAATACTGGGTGCGATTAATAAGAGCGTTGCAATGACAATACTGATTACTGGAGCTACTGGTCAAATTGGTTCGGAATTAATGCCGGCATTAGCCGCTCTTTATGGCGCAGAGAATATTATTGCGCTGGGACATAAGCGAAAACCTAGTTCAGATTTAGGGGGTTGTCGTTATTTTAGCCTGGATATCCGTGATCAAGCAGGTTTACAAGAACTCGTACAAAGCTATCAGGTGGATACCATTTTCCACCTGGCTTCATTATTATCGGCAGTGGCCGAAAGTAATCCACAGCAGGCCTGGGATATTAATATCAATGGTCTGATTAATGTATTGGAAAGTGCTAGAAAATATCAGTGTGGCGTGTTTTTTCCTAGCTCAATCGGTGCTTTTGGTCCGAATACGCCTAAACAAAATACACCGCAAGATACGCTACAGCGCCCCAATACGCTTTATGGCATCAGTAAATTATCTGGGGAATTATTGTGTGATTACTATCACCAGCACTATGGGCTTGATACACGTGGGTTAAGGTTTCCTGGTTTAATTTCTTATCGCACAGCGCCGGGTGGTGGCACGACTGATTATGCAGTCGAGATATTTGCAGCCGCTGTGCAAGACCAGCCATATCAATGTTTTTTAGCAGCGGATACGCAACTGGATATGATGTATATGCCGGATGCGATAGCGGCTATCATTAAATTAATGCAGGCAGACTCCAGCCATTTACAGCACCGCAATGCCTTTAATATCAGTGCGATGAGTTTTACCCCTCAACAATTAGCCGATGAAATAAAAAAACATTATCCTGATTTTACCATCCACTATCAGATTGACCCGTTACGTCAGAGCATTGCTGACTCCTGGCCGCAGCAGATGAGTGATTCAGCAGCTCGGATTGAATGGGGCTGGCGGGCAGAATATGATTTGCCTGCGATGGTGATTGATATGCTGCAACATATGAGGAAAAGATTATGTTAACAAAATTACTACCAGTGCTGAGTAAGCATGTGCAGGCACTGAGCGATGCCGGTACGACTAAAGGGGATGAGGCGATTATCAGCGGCTTTCAAAAGCCAGAAAATGGTTTTGGCCTTAGGGTCTTGTTGGAGGGCTATTCAGGCAGGCCGTTTTTAAGAATGAATAGCAACGCCTATTTAGGCTTATCAAGCCATCCTCAGGTGATTGCGGCAGAGACAGAAGCTGCGGAAAAATATGGCGCAGGACCCAGTGCGGTACGCTTTATCGGGGGAACATATCAGCCGCATATAGAGCTGGAACACAATCTGGCTAAGTTTCATGGACGTAATGCCGCCATGCTGTTTAGTTCTGCCTATGCGGCAGTTATCGGTACATTGCCAGCCCTGATCAACGAAGAGACACTGGTGATCAGTGATGCATTGAATCATAACTGTATTATCAATGCGATTCGCCTCTCCAAAGCTGGGGGAAAAGCCGTGTACTCACATTTGGATTTGAGTGGACTGGAAGCTATTCTGATTAAGCACAAAGGACAGTTTAAACGCGTTTGTGTTATCAGTGACGGTGTTTTCAGTATGCGTGGCGATCATGCTCCGCTTAATGAAATGCTCATGTGTTGTAAAAAGCATGAAGCTGACTACGAGCAAGGCATCATTACGATGATTGATGACTCGCACGGTGTCGGTGCATTTGGAACAACAGGGCGTGGCACCGAGGAAGTAACTGCCGCGCGGGCAGATATTTTGATTGCTACGTTAGGCAAAGCATTTGCTGTTAACGGAGGCTATGTGGTTGCCGAGCAGGGTGTTATTGACTATTTAAAAGAAACTGCGGCATCCTATATTTATTCAAATCCAATGACACCGGCTGAGGCTGCAGCTGCCAATGTCGCGATTAATATTGCCACTAGTGCTGAAGGTAGGACCTTATTGCAGTCAATTAAAGCCCTGGCTAAGCAACTTAGACTGGGATTAAAACAGGCGGGTTATGAAACCTTGCCAGGTGAGCATCCTATCGTACCGATATTGATTCGGGATACGCAAAAAACCAAAAGTCTGGTACAACATTTGTTTGAGCATAATATACTGGCCACGGGCTTGAATTATCCTGTCGTCGCAAAAGGCGAGCAGGAAATTAGGTTACAGGTGTCAGCCTGCCACACTAGCAAAGATATAGAATATTTTTTGCATGTCTTGGCGATGTTTAATAAATAGCAATAGAATAAGCAGGACAGGAATAGTCGGCAGCTCAATTCTGCTAACATTAATAGGTATATTAATGTTAGCCTGACTGTAAAAGGCTAATGTTCCTTTTATTCCTTTTTATTAAAACCAATTTTCTTTTTAGATTTTAAAAAACCATGGAAATGAAAAAACTTTCACTTACCGCTAGCAGAATTAATCTTCTTAACAATCAGACTTTTGATATGTTTAAGCCGGGGACATTGTTAGAAGATTTTACTTGTTTACTTGATTTTGTCGGTCAAGGTGGCGTACCTGTTTCTAAAAAGAATCAGTTACTGGGAATGAAAATTCTGACTGATTTAAATTCGCGCTTATCTTCACCCTTAGAAGTTCTGTTAAAACGCCCCATGCAGAAATCATTTCCACATATTAATGGACTTTATTTATTATTAAGAGCCTCAGGGCTTGCTTATCTTTCAAGCACAGGGAAAAAAGCTCAGCTAATGCTGGATGAGGAAGCTTTAAAGCTCTGGAATACTTTAAACCCTACCGAGCGTTATTTTTCCCTATTTCAGAGCTGGTATTACTATGGTAGTCCTGAAATTATTGGTGAACGCCCTGTCTGGGAGGTGGATTATTTTTTGGAAAGCCAACAGTTTTTTATTCAGTTACTTGGTAAAGGAATAAATATAGAAACAGATAATTTCGACAAAACCATGTTTCGTTATAGGCCTGGCTTATATAATCTTGCTCTATTAGAGCTATTTGGTTTTATTGATGTTAAACGTGGCAAGCCTGTTGAAGGAGATACCTGGCCTATTGTTTCCATAAAACCAACTTCCTGGGGCAATGCATTGATAAGTGTTTTTTCTGAAAAGGTAGAGCCTTTTATCTATGATGAGAATGAAAAAACGAAATGGGAAGCAGAGTTAAAGGCACATATCCCTGATTGGAAAAATAGTTTACTCGACTTAGAAACAACGAGCGCGCCAGAATATGAGGGGTATGTGCTTAAAGTTGAGTTTGGAAATACTTATCGAAAATTTGCCGCTCCGGGCAATACTACGCTGGATGATTTAGCTCATAAAATTTTGGGGGCATTCGATTTTGACTGCGACCATTTGTATCAATTTATTTATAAAAGTCGTTATGGAATAACCGAATATGTTGAAGGCAGCCACCCTTATTTAGAGAAAGAATATGAATCAGCAACAGAAAGCATGACTCTAAATGATTTGCCATTATTTGCAGGCATGGAGTTTATTTTTCACTTTGATTTTGGTGCTGACTGGAAATTTAATATCTTCGTTGAATCGCTTAGCACAAAAAAAACAGGTTTCACTGAACTGAAGTTGACTGAAGAAAAGGGATCTCCGCCCGAGCAGTACCCAGACTGGGGTGAGGATTATTAAGGGGTAAACTGACTTTTATAATTCATTGCAAATTTGAACATTAACTCACTGTTTGCTTATTTTAAAACGAGGCTACAAGAATTGGGTGAAATATCAACGGTTGCAGGATATTTTGGAGAAAAATATGGACATCTTTCATTGGGCAGTTTACATTTTTGTTGTGAGGGTATTTTATGTAGGGTGCATAGAATGCACCCTACATCTATGGAAGTGGAGGAGAGCAATCAGGCATATTTAGCAGAATACTAACACCTTGAGAATTTCACTGTTGTTTAAAGCGGTGAATCTGGCGGCGTTGCTTTTTATTAGGCCGCTCTGCCGGATCGGTATGCATAAACTGGCGTTCAACACGCCTTTGTGCAACATCTTGCTCCCGCTTTAACAGGCTGGCTGCTGTTTCTTTATAGAGTAAGACCGCTTCCGAGGCGGGTCTGCGTTGTGCGTTTATGCCTAATACAGTAATGTCCCAGCTAAATTGGTCTTTATGGATAACGATATGGCTGTTGATTTTAACGTCTTTACTAGGCTTGGTTCGTTGGCCGTTTAAGTGAACTTTTCCACCTGATACAGCCTCTGCAGCAAGCTTGCGCGTTTTAAAAAAACGCGCAGCCCAAAGCCATTTGTCCAGACGAATGGATTCAAGTTGGCTCATTGTTTCAATTAGCTTTCTGACCAGGCTTTGTAGCCGCCAGCAAGGCTGACTGCATTCGTATAACCCAGTTTGTGTAAACTTTCTGTTGCTAAGGCAGAGCGACCCCCTGACTGACAACAAACAATAATTTTAGCAGTGTGCTGACCTGTAAAATCAGGGTGATTAGCAATCTGGAATTCAAGTAATCCGCGTGGAATATTCACTGCATTCGGTAATTGACCCGCAGCAAATTCTGCAGGCTCTCTGACATCTAAAATAAGATGTCCAGATAACACCTGTTTGGCATCCGCTACTGTTATTTCAGTAATATTTTGTTTGGCATTCGCGACTAAATCCATTGCAGTGAGTGGCATGAGAAAATCCTGAGTAGTTATTGAAGTTTGTATATTAGCAAGTTTTGATATAGAAAATCCAGTTTTTTCGTGAGTTGCTTTGATTTAAGGTAAAATAATGCTTAATTATTTGCTTCTTATGCTGGGGATTTTGTGAATCTAGAGAAAGTTATTTTTGGTTTTTTTATTGTACTCTCATTAACCTTGAATGTCGGGTTTGTATTAGGTGAGTATAACAACCCTGCGCATCATAGTGTATTTGAGTTATTTTCTGTCATCGTGGTTAATTTAATCGCGACAGTTTTAAAACTTGGGGATCGCTCACAAATTGGAGCGGTGCTTTTAGCAACGAGCCTGGTGGCTGATTTCGAATTAGTTGCCGCTGCTTTACAGTGGACCTTTGCGGTCCATGTGACTGGTACGGGAGTCACGCCGGAAGTTATCGGGAGTATTGTTTTTCTTGCTAGTGGTGCCTTGGTTGCCAATATTATTTCCGTTGTTATTCTGGTTTCTGAAACTCTGATATCACGGATGTAATGCCTTGATGTTATTTAACTACTTATCAGGCATAAGGTATGAACACTCATAGTGAGCTAAGCCGTGTTAGTTTTATCGTTATGCGTGAGATGCGCGCACCTTTAATTGCACTATTAGGGGTTTATTCTATCGCTATCTGGGGGATGGTGCTGATTCCTGGGCCTGTTGGTACTGATGGGGAGGTAAAATATTTGAGTATTTTTCATGCGTTTTACTTTATGACCTATACGGCAACAACGACGGGCTTTGGTGAAATTCCTTTTGCTTTTAGTAATGCGCAACGCTTGTGGGCAATTTGCTGTCTTTACGTTAGTGTTGTTACCTGGTTTTATGCGCTGGGTAGTATTGTTCGTTTATTTCAAAATGTGTTTTTTATACGCGCAGTTAAAGAATGGCGCTTTACTCAAAGTGTTAACCGTATTACCGGACCTTTTTATATTATCTGTGGTTTTGGTGATACCGGGAGCGTACTGGTCAGAGGTTTGAATGATGCCGGGAAAAATGCGGTTGTGATTGATCAGAGTGAGGAACGTATACAGGCTTTATTATTGCGTAATTATAAAACGAATGTGCCGGGTTTATGTGCTGATGCCGGTGTCCCTAAGCACCTGCTGGAAGCAGGAATAGAGCATAAATACTGTAAGGCAGTTGTTGCCATCACTAGTAATGAAGATATTAATCTTAAAATTTCGGCGGTTGCGCGTTTATTAAATCCTGATGTGGGTATTTTTACCATGTCAAAAATAGATGATATTGAAGAAACATTAGCAACTTTGGGAGGAGAAGTGCATGTTGTCGACCCTTTTAAGACTTTTGCTAAAGTATTAAACGCCTGTATTAATAATCCGGCATTTTATGCCTTAAATAACTGGCTGGTGGGGGATAAAGGTGCCACTCTGGAGTCTTATGTACACCCACCGGTAGGTGGCTGGATTATTAGTGGCTATGGCCGAATGGGGATGGAAGCTAATTATGTTTTAACCATGAATGGTGTAAAAACAGCGGTGATTGATCCACATGCGCGCAGAAAAGAAGAGGAAATTGAAACCTATATCATAGGTAGGGCTAACTCTAAAACCTTGAAGAAAGCAGGGGTAGAAAATGCCGTAGGGATACTGGCTGCAGCCGATGATGATGGGATGAACTTAAGTGCACTAGTTAATGCTCGTCGGCTTAATCAGAATTTATTTACCATTGTAAGGCAAAATAGTCATCAAAATGAATTGGCTTTTGCAAAGGCGGATGCTGATATGATTATGCAGCCAACATTAGTGTCAGCAAGAAAAATTTTATTATTGTTGATTGCGCCTTTGTTAAAACACTTTTTTCGTTATTTATTGGCAAAAGAAGCGGGCAGGGATGAGGTTATCAGGATGGTTATCAGAACACTAAGGGAAAAAATAGGCGATAAAAAACCATTATTGGTTACTATAGATTTTACCCGTGAAAAAAGCAGTGCGGTGATTCAATGCTTAGATGAAGGCCATGATGTGTTGTTAGGTAATATTATTTCTGACCCACGCAACCGTGAGCAGGAACTAGATCTAATGGTGTTTGTCATCCAGTCCGCAGAGGAGCGGACGATATTACCAGCGAAAGACTATAAAATCAAAGAAGGTGACCAATTACTTTTTTGTGGTACCGCGTATGCCAAGCAATTATTAAAAGCGACAATTAATAATGAATATACCTTGCATTATTTGCGTACTGGTAGTTTTAAACCAGTGAATAAGTTTGCACATAAGCTTGCGCAGTGGTATGCAGGCCAATTTAATAACGCTTAGTTAATTCAGGGAGATAATGGCATGAGTCAGAATATTATAAAATGCGCGCTATGTGGGCTTGCGGTAGAAGTAGAAGGGTTTAATGTAGAGACAGGTGAGGGCTTAAAACTATTTTGTTGTGCGGGTTGCCTATCTGTTTATCGCTTATTGAATGGTGATAAAATTAAAGAGTAATGAATGTAGGGTGAACATGATTTCGAGAGTGACACTCTTTGCTACGACGCATCGGAGTCTGAGGGGCAGGAAAAATTACTCAAATCGACTCCACTTTATAACCAGATTCTGACCAGGCTAATAAACTGGCACTGTCTTTTTTCCATTCAGCAAGCACAAAACGCTGTGCATCTTGTCCTTGTAATTGTAGGTCATGCACGGCGGGTCTATGGGTATGGCCATGAATTAAACGTTTAGTCTGATGTTTTTCCATTACTTGTTCAATGGTTTGCTGGTTAACATCCATAATATCCTGTGATTTCTTTCGTTTATGGAAATAACTACGCAAACGATACCAGCGAGCATATAGCAACCTGAAGAGTAATGGTTTAGATAAAACGTTCTCTTGCCATTCGGGAGTATGTGATTTTAACCGGAATTCCTGATAGGGGAGGTCATCAGTACAGAGTAAATCACCATGTGTCAGTAGGGTCGATGTACCATAAAGATCTATGACGCTATATTCATCTAATAAGCTAACCCCTGTTTCTTGACTAAAGCGCTTCCCAATCAAAAAATCACGGTTGCCGTGTATATAAAAAACCTGTGTCCCTTTAGAAGTGAGAGCTTTTAAATGTTTTTTTACCTTTTTAATCGGTGGACTAAAGTCATCATCACCAATCCAGGTGTCAAATAAGTCCCCTAAAATGTACAGGGCTTGCGCTTCTGTTGCACGGATTTT
Organism: Methyloprofundus sp.; assembly: GCA_013138555.1. Classification (GTDB taxonomy): domain Bacteria; phylum Pseudomonadota; class Gammaproteobacteria; order Methylococcales; family Methylomonadaceae; genus Methyloprofundus. Next base: position 11,006 of record WTCN01000112.1, read on the forward strand.
TAATAGCTGAATAAACTTGCGGGTGACTTCCGGGCGTTCGATAGTTAGATGTAAGTCAGAAATAAAAAGGATTTCATTGCGCATAAATACTAGCCCTAATTTAAGGTGTAGAGAGTGGTATAGCTTGAAGAGGGGGAATGGCGAGCTAAAAAGTATAAGTTCTTTTTGTTCCGGCGCAGGGTAAAGCGTAGGCTGGATTAGGCTTTTTATTATGTAACATTAAAAAACGTAACCCAGCCTACAAGGCCCTATTATTTAATGATTTCTGCTTTTTCGATCACGATATCTGTTTTAGGTACATCCTGATGTCCACCACGGTTACCAGTTGGTGTCTTTTCTATTTCATCAATGATGTCCATACCTTCAACAACTTTACCAAATACAGCATAACCCCAGCCTTGTGAAGTCGGTGCACTATAGTTTAAAAAGCTATTGTCCTTATAGTTGATGAAAAACTGTGATGATGCAGAGTCAGGTATGCCAGTACGTGCCATAGCCAGTGTGCCGCGATCATTTGTTAAACCATTGTCTGCTTCAATCTTAATCGTATCATGCGTTGATTTTTCATTGAAATCAGTATCAAATCCACCGCACTGTGCCATAAATCCAGGGATAATACGGTGAAAAATAGTGCCAGCATAAAAGCCTTCTTCTACATAGCTAAGAAAGTTTTTTACTGTAATGGGCGCTTTTTCAGGGTTAAGTTCAATAATGAAATCACCAGCAGTGGTTTGAAATTTAACTCTAGGTTGTGTTTCTGACATTTTATTTTCCGTTGAAATATTAAGTGTTAATGAATGAGCTTAGTTCTAGCCGTTGTGAATTATTGCGTCAATAATAGCGCTTTTTCTATCACAATCGCTGTTTTAGGTACATTTTGGAAGCGCCCATGATTCCCTGTGGGAACTTTTGCCATTTGATCTACGATATCCATACCTTCGATAACTTTACCGAATACAGCATAACCCGAACCTCTTTGAGCGGGGTAATTTAAGCTGTTATTGTCTGTATAATTAATAAAAAATTGTGCGGTTGCTGAATCTGGGTTGCCTGTACGAGCCATAGAAATAGTGCCACGGTTATTTTTTAAACCATTATTTGACTCGTTTTTAATCGGGTTCAGTGTCGATTTTTTCTGGAAGTTTACATCAAACCCACCGCCTTGCGCCATAAATCCCGGAATAATACGGTGAAAAGTTGTACCGTTATAAAACCCTGTCTCTACATACTTGAGGAAATTACTCACCGTAACCGGTGCTTTTTGGCTATTAAGTTCAATAACAATATCACCAAGTGTGGTTTGAAGTTTAACTTTTGTTTGTGGTGTCGAAGTTTTGTTTTCCGTTGAAAAAGAATAGCTTGAAGTCAAGGAAAGCATCAAAAAAAGGATTAAAGGGCGCATAGTACTCTCTGTAAATGGATGCAAATTGTAAATTCTATGTGTTTTTAGCTTGAAAGAGAAGAGTTAATATTGGAAAATTGATTAATTAAGCTCATGCTTTTGAGTTGTTAAGATGAATTATTCGGAATCACAAAGGCCAAATGTTAAAAATATATAATACCCTTACGCGTAGCAAAGAAGTGTTTACCCCGCGAGTTGCAGGAAAAGTAGGCATGTACGTCTGCGGAATGACTGTTTATGATTATTGTCATATAGGGCATGCACGCGTTATGGTGGTCTTTGATATTACTGCGCGTTATTTGCGTTATGCAGGGTATGAATTAACTTATGTGCGCAATGTCACCGATATAGACGATAAAATTATTCAGCGTGCCAATGAAAATAAAGAAGAGATTGCTGTCTTAACGGAGCGATTTATTGATGCAATGCATGAAGATGAACGTGCATTAGCGGTGTTGCCTCCCGACATGGAGCCCAGGGCGACTAAATCAATGGATGATATTATCCTGATGATTACAGCATTATTTGAAAAAGGCCTGGCCTACACAGGGACGAATGGCGATGTTTTTTATGCGGTGAATAAATTTGCTGATTATGGGGCTTTGTCAGGCAAAAAACTGGATGAATTACAGGCGGGTGAACGAGTTGAAGTTGATCAGGCAAAGAAAAATCCCTTTGATTTTGTGTTATGGAAAAAAGCCAAAGCCGACGAGCCTTACTGGAATTCTCCCTGGGGAAGAGGGCGGCCAGGCTGGCACATAGAATGCTCCGCGATGGCAACACGCTGTTTAGGGCATCATTTTGATATACATGGTGGCGGTATGGATTTACAATTTCCGCATCATGAAAATGAAATAGCACAATCAGAAGGTGCAACCGGTGAAAAATTTGTTAATACCTGGATGCATAATGGTTTTGTACGTATTAACGAAGAGAAAATGTCTAAATCACTGGGCAATTTCTTTACTGTCAGAGAAGTACTAAAGCAATACCGGCCTGAAGTCGTGCGTTATTTTGTATTATCCAGTCATTATCGTAGTCCGCTTAATTATTCGGATGAGCAACTGGATGATGCGGGGGCGGCATTAACACGGTTGTATACAGCCTTGCGTGGTGTGCAGGTAGCCGAGGAATATGCCGGGACAGATTATAGTGAGCGTTTTAAACAAGCAATGGACGATGATTTTAATACGCCTGTTGCTGTTGCAGTTTTATTTGATATGGCGAGAGAATTGAATAAAGAAAAAAACAATGATGCCGGACTTGCGAGTCAGTTAGCCGGTGAACTAAAAGAGCTATCTAGTGTTTTAGGTATCTTGCAAGATGACCCCGAAAGCTTTTTGCAGGCAGGTGATCCTGTGCAGCAGGGTGGCCTGGGTGAACAGGAAATAGAGCAGTTAATTGAGCAACGTAGTCAGGCGAAGCAAAATAAAGACTGGGCATTAGCTGATAAAATCCGTGATGACTTGAAGCAACAGGGTATTGTGCTGGAAGATGTTGCCGCAGGAACTAGTTGGCGACGTGAGTAAGTTAATAAATTACTCGTTCTTAATTTCCGCACTCTAGAATGACTATCATTAAGTTAATGATATAGGATGTGCTGAGGTACGAAGCGCATCTTATGCGATTGATGCGCTTCGTGCCTCAGCACATCCTATGTAGTCATCTTAATTTAATGCAGAGACCCTGAGAACGATAAAATAAATAAACCTTAAATAAATAAGGACACCTGTGACTGAAATAAAAGATAAATCCATCCAGCAATTTCTTGATGAACTCGCCAGTAAAGCCCCTACGCCTGGCGGAGGTAGTGCCGCTGCACTATTAGGTGCGCAATCAGCAGCACTCACCAGCATGGTGTGTAATTTAACCATAGGCAAGCCAAAGTATCAGGAAGTTGATGCGGATATGCAGGCCCTGCTAAGCAAAGCAGAGCTTTTGCGCGCAACACTCACCGATATGATTAAAGCCGATGTCGATGTCTTTGAGCAGCTAATGGCCGCCTATGGCCTGGCAAAAGAAACAGAGCAGGAAAAGGCGCAGCGTAGCCAGCAGATTCAAACGGTATTAAGAGCAGCAACCTGTGTTCCACTGGCTTGTGCTAAAGCCTGTGCGCAAGCGATACAGCTATCTCAGGAAGCGGCAGACAAAGGTAGCTTAAATGTGATTAGTGATGCAGGGGTCGCTGTTATGTCAGCGTATGCCGGGCTAAAAAGTGCTGCATTAAATGTTTATATTAATACGGCTAGCCTTAAAGACAGGGAGTTTGCAGAAGAAAAACTGGCAGAATTAGAGTTAGTCTTGCAAGCTGCAGACATTCAAACAGAAGAGATTTATCAACTGGTTAAAAATAAACTGTAAAAAATAAAAAATAACTGTTGACGCTATTAGAAAATCGGATATAATAGTCAGCTCTTTAAGGCATTAATTACTAGCGCAGTAATTTAGTCAGAGTGTATCGGGGTATAGCGCAGTTTGGTAGCGCGCCTGCTTTGGGAGCAGGATGTCGGGGGTTCGAATCCCTCTACCCCGACCAATACAATATGCGCTTGTAGCTCAGCTGGATAGAGCATCGGCCTTCTAAGCCGAGGGTCGCAGGTTCGACTCCTGCCAAGCGTACCATTG
>WTCN01000296.1 GCA_013138555.1 Methyloprofundus sp.
CAGGCCAGAGTAAAACCTTACAAGAAAAAAATCAACAGCTGGAAAGACTCAATGGGCAATTACAACAACAAAATCAAAACCTGAAAAAACAGCATACAAAAATCGCCCGGCTTGAGGCAGAAAAAAATCAAGCCATCGCATCCCAAAATGAATATGAAAAAACCGGAAATAAAAACCTTGAGCTTAACAATGCGCGTATTAATCAACTGGAATCCAAATTAGCACAGCGCGAGAAAACACTAAACGCGCAACGCTCTCAAATTCTAGTCATGAAAAAGGATAAACAAAAATACGAATTAAGTATTGAACGACTAAAAAGCGAGAAGGAACAACGGCTCGCTTATGCAAAACCCTCCATTGAAGTGCTTGACCCTCCTTTTAGCACCACTCGTAACACCAGCATCCCTAGTATCCGCTTACGCTCTATCATGACACATCGTGAGATTACCGGACGTATTAGCGCACCTGCCGGCCTTCTTTCTTTTACGATCAATGGTATCAGTAAAGAAGTCAATCCTTCAGGAATATTTAAATCACGGGTCAAATTGCAGGGCCAAAAAACCTTGGTCAGAACTATCGCAATCGACAAGCGTGGTAATAAAAGCGTACTAGACTTTATGTTGTTACCCGCCACTAGTAAAGTAGCATCCACTAAAGATAACAAGCCTAAAAACACCAGAACAACTACACATAAAAACATAGATGTTAATTTTGGCCCTTACCATGCACTGATTATTGGCAATCAGAAATATAAACATTTTTCAAACCTGAATACACCTGTTAATGATGCCCAGACAGTTGATAAAATTCTTAGGGAAAAATATGGCTTTAAAACGACCCTAATTTTAAATGCTAACCGCTATGATATTCTTTCTACCTTAAACAAACTACGTTCAAAATTAACAGAAAATGATAATTTGCTGATTTACTATGCGGGGCACGGCGAACTGGACCGGGTCAATCTGCGAGGTCACTGGCTGCCCATTGATGCAGAAGCAGATAATACAGCTAACTGGATTTCAACCATTGCCATCACCGATATCATCAATGCCATGTCAGCAAAACATGTGTTAATTGTTGCCGATTCTTGCTATTCGGGCGCAATGACCCGCTCATCACTCGCCAGGCTTGACGCAGGAAAGTCAGACAAAGTGTACCGTAAATGGCTAACGTTAATGTCAAAAACCCGTTCTCGAACAGTCCTTACTTCTGGAGGGCTTAAGCCTGTACTTGATAACGGTAGCGATGGACATTCCATTTTTGCCAGTGCATTTATAAAGGCTATTTCCAATAATGATAAAATACTGGAAGGACAACAATTGTATAGAAAAGTGTATGACAGAATACAAAAAGTAAGCAAAAAACTTAACTTCAAGCAAGAACCACAATATGCGCCTATCCGTCATGGCGGTCATGAAGCCGGGGATTTTTTCCTTGTCTCCAAGCATTGATAAAGAGTTAAAAAAATGACCGAGGAAGAGCTAAATTCATTAGAATCCACGCAGAGTGTGGCCGCTCAGCAGAAAGAATCATATAAGACCCGACTGTATGACAGCCATGGGCAAAACCAGAACGCTATCGCAACAAAAAATAAACTGGAAATCGGTGACATCATTAACAACCGCTTTATTTTAGAAGAAGAACTGGGCCGTGGCGGAATGGGGGTCGTCTTTAAAGCAAAGGATTTACGCAAAGAGGAGGCCAGAGACCGTAATCCCTATATCGCTCTCAAAGTTTTAAATGAAGAGTTTAAAAGCAACCCGGGCTCATTTATTGCTTTACAACGAGAAACACGTAAGACACAGGAGTTAGCCCATCCTAATATTATTACTGTCTACGATTTTGACAAAGATGGCGGGCATATTTATATGACGATGGAATGCCTGGAGGGCAAGCCATTAAGCATTTTACTACACGAACAATATTTTCTATCCTGCCCTTTAAAAGAACGCTGGTCCATTATTCGGCAAATTTCTCTGGCACTGGCCTACGCCCATCAAAAAAATATTATTCACCTTGACCTGAAGCCTGGCAATATTTTTGTTAAAAGTGATGGTACGGTGAAAGTCCTGGACTTCGGTATTGCCAGGGTTGCCAAAGAAGTCGATATTAATAAGTCAGCTCAGGACTTGACTGTTTTCGATATGGGTACTTTAGGCGCTCTCACGCCCTCTTACGCCAGTTGTGAAATGCTGGAAAATCAAGAACCCGATTTTCGAGATGACATCTACGCACTCGCTTGCGTTGCTTATGAAATTCTGACAAACCACCACCCTTTTAATAAAGTACAAGCGACACACGCCTGCTTTAAAAAAATGATCCCCTTACCCATTAGTGAAATCAGCAAAAAACAATACAAAGCACTGATGCATGGCTTAGCGTTTCACCGTGAAGAGAGGGTCGCTAGCATTGAGCAGTTCTTACAGGAAACACAATTATTAAACAATGCGACTAATACTGGCTTTATCACTATTGATTCACAGTCCAGCACCACGCTTATGCCATGGAAATGGTTTGGAATTATTGCCTCTGGGCTCACATTAGTCGCTATTCTTTGGCAGGGCTATGGTCAATATACAAGGCCTGCACCTACAATAGGCACTACTGTAAAGCCAGCGCCTAAAGCCACTTTATTAAGCAAGGATGAGCAGGATAAAACCGACAGGATGCTAGAAATTGCAGCAATGCACTTGATGGTTGGACGCTTAGTAGAACCGCCTGGCACAAATGCATTAGTTGCTTATAACGAGGTGCTGTTAATTGATCGACAAAATCCAGTGGCTTTGAAAGGTATTAATGAAATTGCCAGTTATTATGGAGAGTTAGCCCAAGAACTATGGGATAAAGGAGAACAAAAACGCAGCATAGAAATGTTAAAAAAAGGATTACAGGCATCGCCTGAACATCAGGGTTTACTTAAATTTCAGATTATGACG
>WTCN01000283.1 GCA_013138555.1 Methyloprofundus sp.
AGCTTGGGATCAATATTCTCCAAAGGGTTCTTATCATCATAAAAATTAATTTCATCACGACTAGAGCCACTCCTTAGCCTGCCCCAAAAAATCATACCTAAAATAAGTATAATGCCCACTACAATAATCACTATTCTTAATAAATCTTTATCCATTTTAACTCTCTGCCATTGCTACTGCTTCTTGAATATCTACCGCTACCATACGTGAAACACCGGGTTCTTTCATGGTAACACCTGCTAACTGTTGTGCAATTTCCATTGTCACCTTATTATGCGAAATATAGAGAAACTGTACATTTTCCGACATTTCCTCAACCATTTCCGAAAAACGCCTGACATTGGCTTCATCTAGTGGCGCATCAACCTCATCCAGCAAACAAAAAGGTGCTGGATTAAGATCAAAGATAGAAAAAACTAGTGCCACTGCTGTCAAGGCCTTTTCTCCACCCGATAGCAAATGAATCGAACTATTTCGCTTACCTGGCGGTTGGGCAATAATATTCACCCCGGTTTCCAGTAAATCATCATCGGTTAATGATAAATAGGCTTTCCCACCGCCAAAAAGCTTAGGAAATTTAACTTGTAAACCGCTATTTATTTTATCAAAAGTTTGCTTAAATCTCTGTCGACTTTCTTCATCTATTTTTGCAATTGCCTGTTCTAATATTTGCAACGCTTCTAATAAATCAGCATTTTGTTCATTTAGAAAGTTCATACGCTCAGATTGCGCTTTAAATTCCTCTATTGCTGTTAAGTTTATCGTGCCTAAACGTTCTAGCTGGCGGCTTAAATCATCCACTTTTACTTTCCAGGAAGACTCCTCGGCATGATCCGCGATATTTTGCAAAATTTTCTCTGCATCCGCTTCCAGCTCCTGCAATTGCTCAGTAACAGTCTGCTGACGCACCTGACTTTCCTGCTGCTCGAAACGTATGCTGTCCAGCAACTCCTTTTTCTTCTCCAGATGTTGCTGCACAGAAGAAAACTGTCCGGCAGACGCGGTAATGTCTGACTCCAAAACATCCTGTTGATCACGGATCTGTTTTAGAGCCAAATCCAGCTTATCTTTATCCAGCCGTAAAGTATCTAGTTGATGGCGCTCATCATCCATCGGCTCTAAAGTCTGATGCAATTTCTTATCTAACTCAGTAATACGCGCCTGTGCCTGCTGACACTGCTGTTGTAAACGCTGCATCTGCTTTTTTGTTAAGCTATCAGAAGATTTTAAACTGGATATTTTAGCCTGCAAAGCATGGACTTGCTGACGGCTTTCATTCACCTGTTTATCACTTTGTTCACTTTGCGTTTGCAAGCTATCGCTATTTTGCTCTAATTGTCGCCTGGTTTCCTCAAGCGCTTCCATCGCATCTTCCGCCTGTTCTTTAATCATTGCAGCTTCTTCACGCGTTTCAGTATTATCCAGTAATTCCCGGTTAATATCAGCCATTTCATTAATGACTTGTGTCAGGCGTTGTTGCTGCTGTTCCACTCGGGCAGAATACGCGCTGAATTCAGCATTTTTTAACGAAAGTTCATAACTAACAGACTTATACTTTTCCTGATAATCTTCACGCTGTATTTCGCTTTCCTTTAAAAACTCTTCAGCCGTTTCTAATTGCTCCTCGGTAACGACAACCCGTGCCTGCAATTCAATTTGTTCTTCTTTTAATAAGCGTAACTCCTTTTCTCTTTGTAAAACCCCTGATTTTTCATCATTTTCACGTATCACCTTGACCCAGCCATAGCCCATCCATGTTCCTTTTGTAGTAATCACCGACTCATACGGTTTCAACTGAGCCACTATTTGTCTGGCCTGATCCGGATTATCAGCACAATAGATTCCCGTCAATAAGCCATGTAAATTCCAGGGGGTTTTAATTTTATCAATAAGACGAATCAAACCCTTTACTGGCTCCTCCTGTAAGGGGTGTTGAGTTTCAAACAAAGTTAATGACTCATCACTTAAAGAGGATAATTCGCCAATCAGTTGATCGGCATTTTCAATACACACAGCCTCTAAATAAGTCCCCAAAACCGTTTCTACCGCACCATCCCAGCCCTCTTCTACATCAATAAATTCTGCCAGGCGCTGATTATCAGCGAGTGCCATTCTATCCAGCCAATGGCTTAATTTCTGATTATCTTTACCCATCGCATGTTGCTGCAGCAACTCCAGAGAAGTGACTTTCCCCCTAATCGTTTGCCATTCAGAACGATCATGATGCAACACGTCATGAGACTGTTTGATTTGCTGTCTTAACTCTGTAATAGATAAATGCACGCTATCCAGCTCAAGCTGCAATTGTTCACGTTGCTCTTCAATCAGACGAATAGCGTGATCCAGCACTTCAATTTCTTCCTGTAACCCTGTTTCACTGAGTTCATCATGCTCGCCTTGCAAACGCTGCAAACGGCTTTGCATTTGAAAAGTCTGATTTTCTAGTTGCGCAACCAGCATACGTTTGACTTCAGCCTGTTCCCGGTAATTTGCATATTGATTCTTATACGCTTCCCACTGCTGTTGCCAGGCAAGACGCTGTGCCTGCGCAGCATGCTGAATTTCCAGCAACTCATCCTCCCTTTCCTGAGCGACCCACAAAGACTCCTCGGTTTCCAGTAAAGATGCTTTTATTTCATCTAACTGCAAGCTATCTTCATCCAGGTTTTCCTTTAAATGTTCAGCCTGCTCACGCATCCTCGCTAGCTCTAATTCAGTTTCTGCATGCGATTGCTCATTATGCTTAATAATTTGATCTAGCCGACTCACTTCAGCAACAACATGATAATATTCACCCTGTTGTTTATCCACTAACTGTTGCTGAGTTTTATGTGCGCCCCTTTTTTGTTCCAGCATCTGCTCCAGTTGTTTACGTTCCATAAATAACTGATTATGTGCCGACGCAGCATCCTGCAACTGAACTTCCAGCTGAATAGAGGCTCTATTATAAGTACGCCAGCGCATCGCTAATAATTCTAATTTGAATTGTCGTTCTTGAGCCTTTAGTGCGCTATATTTTTCCGCTTTTGCAGATTGTTTTTTTAAATGATTCAGTTGTTTTTCAACTTCATCACGTACATCATCTAGCCGCTCCAGATTCTCACGTGTATGGCGCATGCGCATTTCGGTTTCATTGCGCCGCTCTTTATACTTGGAAACCCCTGCCGCCTCCTCGATATGTATACGTAATTCATCAGGCTTCGCCTCTACTATCCGGGAAATGGTGCCTTGCTCAATAATCGCATAACTACGCGCACCTAAGCCCGTGCCTAAAAATAAATCGGTAATATCTTTACGTCGGCATTTCGTGCCATTAAACATATAGATGGACTGACCATCACGGCTGATCTGGCGTTTAATCGCAAGCGTATTATATTTAGCAAACTCCCCTCCTGCCCTGCCTTCTGAGTTATCGAATACCAACTCGACAGAGGCTGTACTAACAGGCTTACGCCCTGAAGAGCCATTAAAAATAACATCAGCCATACTACCGCCACGCAAGTGTTTAGCAGAGCTTTCACCCATCACCCAGCGCACCGCATCAATAATGTTTGATTTCCCACAGCCATTTGGCCCAACAACACTGATTAGATTTCCTCTGATAGGAATAGTCGTGACATCAGCAAATGATTTAAAACCTGAAAGTTTAATTTTTTCCAGCTTCATTACTGGTAAAATATCCTATTAATTAAAACCAGCCATTATACTGAATGTAATAGGCTAAATCATATTTAAAAGTACAAAATATTATGGCAACCCAGCCCAGTAAAGAATTACAAACATTCGATAATCCACAACCTGGCCGTGACTTTACGATTCGTATCGACACACCTGAATTTACCTGCGTATGCCCTTTAACGGGACAGCCAGATTTTGCTAAAATCACTATTGAGTATGTACCCGACAAGCTTTGTGTTGAGTTAAAAGCCTTAAAACTTTATTTATGGACTTTTCGCGAACGCGGAGCTTTTCATGAAGCTGTAACCAATGAAATTTTGAACGATATTGTTGCTGTGACACAGCCTAATTTTATGCGTGTCCGTGCTGACTTTAATGTCCGTGGTGGTATATATACCTCAGTCATCGTTGAGCATCGCAATCCTGACTGGAAAGCACCCGAGTTAGTACAATTGCCGTAACAATAACCTAAAGCCACATAGGATGTGCTGAGGTACGAAGCGCATCAACTGCACTGGGTTATCTGCGCTAACACTAGCTAAGCTAACCCAACCTACGCGTATACAATACAAAATACCCTAAACAGCCCATCATGACTTTTAAAGAAAGCCTGACTACCCTACCCCAATACATCTTGCCGCATCACCCATTATCAAGATTAATGCGCCAATTAACCCATAGTAAAAACAAAGCCTGGAAAAACCTGTTTATCAAACAGATTGCCAGCTTTTATGGGGTTAATATGGCGGAAGCAAAAGATCCTGATATAAATGCCTACCCTAGCTTTAACCATTTTTTCACCCGAGAATTAAAAGCCGGTGCACGTACGATTGCCAATAATCAAGGAGATATAGCATGCCCTGCTGATGGCGCTGTGAGTCAGGCAGGTGATATTAGCGAAGGCAATATTATTCAGGCAAAGGGGAAATCTTATACTGCAACCGATTTATTAGGAGGTGATGAACAGCGAGCAGCGCCTTTTAAAAATGGTAAATTTACCACCATTTACTTATCACCCAAAGATTATCATCGCCTGCATATGCCATTAGATGGCACACTTAAGGAAATGATTCATGTACCCGGTCGTTTATTTAGCGTCAATGCTGCCACGGCAAATTCAGTCCCCCGTTTATTCGCCAGAAATGAACGTGTTGTGGCTATTTTTGAAACAGAAATAGGCCCTATGGCACTGGTTCTGGTTGGCGCAATCTTTGTCGCCAGTATTGAGACCATCTGGCATGGCGAAGTAACACCGCCCACAGCAAAAAAAATACGCAGCTGGCAATATACTGACAATGCACCGCAATTAAAACGTGGCGAAGAAATGGGACGCTTTAATATGGGCTCAACGATTATTGTTCTTTTTGGTAATGATGTTATGAACTGGGAAAATGACTTCTTGGCGGGAGAAAAAGTGCAATTAGGTGAAAAGATAGCTAAGACAATATCTTAAACATAGCTTGGTATACCATTTCTTAAGCTGGGATGCTGGGTTACGTTATTTCGCGGAGCTCAATAAGCTAACCCAGCCTACCTTCTAATTCGGCACGCTACATAATCAGTTTGTGACTTTAGAGGCTTGTCTGTATATTAATGCTCTGTACCTATCTACAATACGGTTTTTTTATGACAATTGATGTATACCTTTCTATTTTCACTCTTATGTTTATCTCGCTGGGAATTAATGTTCTCGCGTCAAAATTTCGTATTCCTTATACCGTACTTCTGGTTATTGCCGGTTCTCTACTGGTTCCACTTTCTGAAATTGAATTTTTTTCATTTATCACCAGCTTTCAATTAACGCCTGAACTACTATTTTTCGTTTTTCTCCCAGTATTAATTTTTGAATCGGCCTATAACATTAAAGTTCGCAATATCAGGGAAAACAAAATTGCGATTAGTTTACTGGCGATAGTCGGGTTGTTAGTTTCCACCCTTTTTATCGGTTATATCGGATTCTGGGGGTTTCAACTATTGGGATTTCAAATACCGTTATTAGTCACCTTATTATTTGGTGCAATTATTTCTGCCACTGACCCGGTTGCGGTTCTTGCTCTGTTCAAGGAGTTTGGTGCTCCCCACCGCTTAACACTGATTTTTGAAGGTGAGAGTTTATTCAACGATGGTACTGCTTTTGCTATTTTTCTTGTATTGCTAGAGGTCATCAGCCACGGCTACCACGGCTTTCCAACCTTGTTGCATGGGCTCTTCACGTTCTCCACTATGATTATCGGCGGGACTGTATTCGGTTTATTTATGGGTTTTTTATTTTCCAAACTGATTCAATGGGTCAAGGGACATGAAAATCTGGAGATCACCCTTACCCTACTGGTTGCACATTTTACTTTCCTATTAGCGGAAGTAATTTCTGCTAACTGGGTTATTCATGGTCATGCGATTCATTTATCCTCCATTATTGCCACGCTGGTTGCATCAATGGTCATAGGAAATTATGGTCGTTTCAAAATGTCTAGCGGTGTTGAAGAATACATGGGAAAGTTTTGGGAATACTTTGCTTTTGTCACTAATTCCCTAGTCTTTATTTTAATGGGCTTACTGTTCACTAGTCTTACTGTTTCTCTGCATATCACCTGGCTACCGATTTTAATGATTATTATAGTCGTGATGATTGCCCGAGCTATTTCTATTTATGTATCAATCGGAATTGCTAATCTGCTCAAATCAGAGGAACATATCCCTTCAAACTGGCAGCACTTAATGGCGTGGGGAAGTTTACGAGGTTCACTTGCCGTTATCATGGTGCTATTAATTCCCGATAATATCTCCCTAGAAAACTGGCCGTATGAATTTTCTATCAAGGAATTTATTATTGCAATCACGATTGGCAGTATTTATTTTAGCCTACTAATCAAAGCGACAACGATTGGAAAAGTCGTGCGTTGGCTAAAAATTGATGTCTTATTACCTTACGAACAATTAAGTTATTACAAAAGCAAAGCACTCATCTATATGGATATTATCCATCGCAGTAAAGAACTCTACGATACTCACTATATCAATGCAGAACAATACCAAAAATTTACTGACTACTATCGACGATTACATGAGAAAATTTGTGAACAATGTGCAGAGTTAAATATTAACTCAGCTCATGTTATGGAAAATATGTTGCGCCTGTATACTTTAAAAATTCAGAAAAATGAACTAAAAGCACTATTCAAACATGACGAGATCAGTGAAAGTATTTATAAAAAGAACCTTAATATTCTGGAAACTCAAACTGAACGGGTTGAGCAGGATAGTAAAAAATTAAAATCGTTGAATGCCTATTTTTCGACATGGGCTGGTGTTTTTAATAATATCACCCGCAAGATCGTTTTCTTACCGGACAGAAAAGAGGATCCTAAGGAGCTTTACCTTTATTATCAAACCCAGTACCTTCTTATTTCCAAAGTTCTGGAGGAAATGCAGCAGCTGGATAAATCGCATTTGAGTGAAATTTTTGATGACCCAAAAGCAATAAGTAACGTTATCGCCATTTATCAGGAATTAAAAAAAGTGACTGAGCAGCAAATGCAAAAAGAGATCGAGTCCAACCAGGAAATGCTTGATTATTTAAATGAGCAGTCTGCCATCATGTTATTACAGACCGTTCAGACAGATACATTGACCGAATTACACGACAAAGAGATTATTACCAATAAACTGCATGTTATTCTCAATAAGGAACTGAATCAGTGGTAGAATAATTTTAAGCTCTGCATTTTCCGATGTATTTCAATAGTTACTAAAACGGTTGGTAAACTGCCCTGTGCGGAGCCGCATGCAGGGTACTCGAGGGCGAGAGAGAAACTCGCCCTTACCCGATTATGCATTTTTTACTTCACTAATAAGGTTTTCTAAAGGAATAGATAATTTTGAATGTAATTTTCGTATCATATTCAAAGAGAGTCCCCTTTGGTAATTTAAAACTTCTGAAACTCTTCCACGCCCACCAATGCAAGGCTCTAGGTCCTTTCTTGAAAGATTCATTTGCTCCATCCTGAATTTAATAGCTTCAATTGGATCAGGCGGGAGTATTGGGTAATGTATACTCTCGTAATCATCCACTAAAACCAAAAGAATATCTAATTT
>WTCN01000144.1 GCA_013138555.1 Methyloprofundus sp.
GAACCGAAGAAGGTTCATGTGTGTTTGCTATTCTGATTAGTGTTATCGAAACCTGTAGAAAAAGGCAACAATCACCATGGATATATTTAGCTGCCGTTATTCACAATCAGCGGGTAGGTGCTGCGGTCCCTAAGCTACCAATTGTCAAAGGGTCTGAATAATTACGTTTCTTTAGTGAAGAGAATATATCATTTCCCACTTTATTATTTTCAAATACAAATCCAACTATAGGTGGATCTTGCAAACCTGGATCACTCATAAAAACCATTGCTTTCCATTTTGCCTTATTCCATAAATCAACATCAATAATGCTACTAAAGAACATTGATTTTCTTTCTTTATGATCTAATGGAGTAGCAGGTATTTCATGTTCTGGCACTTTACCAAGGGGGGGGCGTTTAGATTTAGATATTCCTAATACTCTATCTCGTAATTTCTCTCTACCCTCTAATTCTTTAAAAGGGTAGTATGTATACGGTTGTAATGGCAATGGAATATACTTTTTATCATTACCATGAAGAACTATAGGGATATATTTTTTATTGTTGGTATTTAAAGTATATAACTGTTGTAAGATAAGAGAAGTTTCCCACTTCACACCAAGCCCATCGTCATTACCAGAGTTATCGTTAGCTCTTTTATAAAAAAGCTCAGAACAAACAATTAATACATAATCAGCTTCCTGAACTTGCCTCATCATCCATTTAGGCCATCCTTCAGGAGGAGCTTCTTCATATTGGTCAATTTCTGAATCAATTCCCTGACTACGCAAATAATTTGACAGTTCAAGTACTTCATCCGAGAGTTCCTCAGATTCATGAGCATAACTTATAAATACTCTAACTGTCACTTAAACACCTCTCCTCTTTTAGACACTTAACATAGTCAATAAATGGAAAATCCCCCCCCAACACCCTTATACAATGTAAAATTTTCCATATCCCATCATATTAAAGCGCCTAAACTAGAAAAACCTACTTCATTTTTCCATGCTCCACATAATAGCACCTTTATAATTGAAAGCAAGAAAAATCCACTGAGAAAAAATGGAAAACATTCCTCATTATTGAGACTCACTATAGAGAACAAAAATTTCAAAAAAAACAATACAAGAAATTGTTTATAATAAAGTAATGCACAATAAGTCTATCTTACACGTTAGTGAAATAATTGGTTTTATTAGTCATTTCCAATATGTTAGTGATAAAGGCTCACTGATACAGGAAAAAACAGAAGACCACCCATTATTTTAACCAAGAGTGAGGTTCAACAGGTTTTTATGCGAATGAATGGAGGTCATTTACTGAGGGTAGTTGATACGTGATGAGCCTACTTCGTCAGAGTGGTTTTTTAGTCGCGATGCTTAAGCTATCGGTCGCGGCTAAAGCCCCTCCTACAACGTCTTAAGTGGGGAGCCTTTATAAAGCCCCTTCCTCTTTTCCTCTGCTTCTCTAACATCTTCAGGACGACAATCTCCCGGACATAGGAATTTCCCCATTGGGCGTAGAAAAGTGTAGGTGGCAGGGACGACGATAAAAACATCAGCAACCCGTTCAAATGCATCATGGGGCGGGGCGATTGCACTTAAGGCAGTGAATGGCGACATCACCACAAATAACGCTGATCCTACAATGGTTGTTGCCAAGCCTAAAGGGCGAGTTATTAGAAGGTCAATGGGGACAAAAAAAGGGTTGTAATCAGAGCTTTTTTCTTTAGCGAGTACTGGCTGGGTAAAGAGAAAACAACTGAGTAAACTTAGCAGTAGATATTTTTTCATGGTTGTTTAGGGGCGAGATAAAAAAAGCGCTAGTTCGAAAGAAGTAGCGCTTTATTTGTGTCTGAAAATGACGACCTAAGAAAAATAACTTAGGTCACTAAGTATTAGTGGACTAAAGTCCGCTCTACTTAGTGTATGTCTTTCCAGTATTCTTTCTTCAATAGATAGGCAATGATCCCGAATATAAAGATAAAGAATAAAACATATTTACCCATGCTTTCACGTTTTAATTGTGCTGGTTCGCCAGCATAGACCAGAAAGTTAACAATATCATTTACTGATTTATCGAACTCTTCAGCACTCATTGTGCCTTCTTCTTCGAGTTCTAGCTCCGTGATAACTTCCTGACCATCGACAGTTTCATATACCGCGATTTGCTTGCCTTGAAGTTTCCACAGTGGGTTAGGCATACCGACATCAGGGAAAATGGCATTATTGACACCTAGAGGTTTTTTAGGATCGGCATAAAAACCTTTTAGGTAGCTATATAACCAGTCAGCGCCTCTTGAGCGGGCAATTAATGATAAATCTGGTGGTTGAGTACCAAACCATTTTTTAGCATCATGTCCATTCATGGCTGTCAGCATTTTGTCATAAATGCCGGCTCCATCGGGTGCAACTTTGTCTAAAATTTCATTTTCATCAATATCAAAGTCATCCGCTAGGTTAAGGTAGCGGATATATTTTGTAGAATGACAGCCTAAACAGTATTGTACGTAGAGATGAGCACCGTTTTCTAATGATGCTTTATCTGTTAAATCAATATCTGCCGAGTCCAGCTCCATACCTGCTGAAGCAAAAACTCCAAGAGGCATCAAGAGTAATAGACAGGTTTGTAATAATTTTTTCATATTAGTCTAGGCTCCCTTTAAGTTTTTTAGCCAGGCTTTTACCAGCATCTGCAATACCTGATGGGTTGGGGCGTGTATGCATCACAGTTTCACCATGTTCCTGTGTGGGAACTTCATGGGTCATTGCTGCAAAGGCATCCTTAATAGCAGGGATACGCTCTTCAATTGTGGGCTGTTCTGTTACTCGCTTGGGAAGTGGTTTGGTTTTTTCCCAGCGTGTATAGATCGGCATTAATAGGAAGAAAGCAAAATAGATTGCAGTACAAACTCTAGCCATTATTGTGGCATTCGCTGTAGGCGCTTGCATACCTAAATAACCAAGTCCTAAAAAGCTAATGACGAATAGGAAGAGTGCTTTTTTGTAGATACCACCACGATAGCGGATTGACCTGACGGGGCTACGATCTAACCAAGGTAATAAGAATAATACAACGATCGCACCACCCATCGCGATAACACCGGCAAATTTATCCGGTATTGCTCTTAAAATCGCATAGAACGGAGTGAAATACCAGACAGGTGCAATATGCTCAGGTGTGGCTAATGGATCAGCAGGAATAAAATTTGCATGCTCCAGAAAATAACCGCCCAGTTCCGGCATATAAAAAATCACTGTGGCAAAAAAGAACAGGAAGACAGCAACGCCGACGATATCTTTTACCGTGTAGTAAGGGTGGAAAGGAATGCCGTCTACAGGATGTCCCCAAGGATCTTTAGAGTCTTTGATTTCAATGCCGTCAGGATTGTTTGATCCGACTTCATGTAAGGCAATGATATGCAGGAATACCAGCATGATTAAAATCAGTGGAATAGCAATGACATGGAAAGCAAAGAAGCGGTTTAATGTCGCATCAGAGATCACATAGTCACCGCGTACCCATAAGGATAAATCATCACCAATGATGGGGATAGCGCTGAATAAAGAGATAATAACCTGTGCACCCCAGTAGGACATTTGTCCCCATGGTAGTAAATAGCCCATAAATGCTTCTGCCATTAAGGCAAGGAAGATCAACATGCCAAAAATCCAGATAAGCTCTCTAGGTTGCTTGTAAGATCCGTATATGAGCCCGCGGAACATATGCAGGTAAACCACGATAAAAAAGGCTGAAGCACCGGTGGAGTGCATATAGCGCACTAACCAACCCCAGGGCACTTCACGCATAATATATTCTACCGAGTCGAACGCCAGACCTGCATCAGGCTTGTAGTTCATGGTCAGTAAAATACCGGTAATAAACTGGTTTACCAGGACGAGTAGTGCCAGAGAACCAAAGAAATACCAGAAGTTAAAGTTTTTTGGCGCGTAATATTGCGCCATATGCTCATTCCACAGTTTAGACATTGGGAAGCGATCAAGAAACCAATTGCCGCAGTTGTTTAAATGTTTTGATTTCATGCGCTTGCCTCCCCGGTATCTTCGCCAATAATAATCCGTGTATCAGTGACATATCTGTGTGGCGGTACATCTAAATTTGTTGGAGCAGGAACGCCTCTGACGACACGTCCCGCTAGGTCGAATCCTGACCCATGACAAGGGCAGAAAAAGCCCCCGTTCCACTCCGGTCCTAAATCATTTGGTGCAATTTCCGGGCGGAATGTGGGAGAGCACCCAAGATGAGTGCAGAGTCCGACAGCAATGAAAATTTCAGGCTTAATAGAGCGGAATTCATTCTGACTGGAGGCGGGTTGATTCGATTCTAAGGAGTTAGGATCAGCCAGTTTAGCTGTATCACTTGCCAGAATCTCCAGCACATCCGGGGTACGGCTGAGAACCCAGACAGGCTTCCCGCGCCATGCGGCACGGATTAATTGTCCCGGTTCTATTTTTCTAATATCAATTTCTACTGGAGCTCCTGCCGCTTTCGCCTTGGTACTAGGCTGCATTTGTGACAGAAAAGGGACCGCAATGTAGCCAGTACCCACAGCACCAACGACTGTTAAAGCCGTTGTTAGAAATTGGCGTTTTGAATTATCGACGCCTTGTTCGCTCATGTATTACGCTCCTCGTTGTGTTTTTTGTAACTTTTTCTTTATTATTGGTTCAATAGTACATGAGAGTGGATGTCTTTTGAAGCCTGTTTTAGTATTCTTTTGCTATTTTTCTTATATGCACTCTTTTAGTGCATTAATAAAGGCATTGTTTTCTTCTGGTTTACCAATGGTGACACGTAAACAGTCAGTTAATAAGCCTTGCTGTGATGAGAGGTTTTTTATTAAAATCCCTTGATCTTTTAAGGCGTTGAAAATATCTGTTGCTTTACCTTTAGGTGTGCGGAAAAGAATGAAGTTTGCTGCGCTCGGGCAGGGAGTCATCCCTGTTATGGTGCTTAACTGGAGAAACATTCTGGCACGCTCATGACATATTGTTTGGGTTTGTTCGGCAAATATATCGGGGTGAGAGAGCGCAAATTCAGCACTGCATTGCGTGAGAATATTGATATTATAAGGTAATCTTGCTTTGTTCAGCTCATTAATAATGCTTGCCTTGCCTGCAATAAAACCTAAACGCAAACCCGCCAGACCCAGTTTAGACACAGTCCGCATGACTAATAAATTATTATGTCGCGTGAGCTGTTTGATAAAACTAAAGTCAGTAAATGGCGCATAGGCCTCATCAATAATAACCAGGCCTTTGCTCTGCTGGATAATTTTCTCAATCGCATCGCTATCAAATAAGTTGCCTGTCGGGTTATTGGGGTAGGCAAGAAAGATAATTTCAGGTTGCTGGCTTTTTATCGTGGCTAATGTCACGGCAAGGTCAATATCAAAGCTATCTGCGAGTAGAGGTAGGCCCTGATAGTTTAGCCCTAAGCATTGGGCAACTTGTTGGTACATGACAAAGCTAGGTTCTGCTGCCATAACCGTCGCATTGGCAGGTAATGCCATTAACAATAGTTGAATGATTTCATCAGAGCCATTACCTAATAATATTTCGCTTTCCGCCGGGATTTGGTTGTACTCTTTTAGAATACGGCAAAGAGCTTTGGCCTCGGGGTCGGGGTAGCGATTAATTTCTGCATCATGGATGATGTTTAGCCATTCTGCTTTAACCGCTTCTGGCCAGGTATAAGGATTCTCCATCGCATCAAGTTTAATATAACCCGTTGCGTCAGCTACTTTATAAGCCGTTAATGCTCTGATTTCAGGGCGAATAACGGTAGAGATAAGGTCTTGTTCTGTCATGTACTTAACGATTATTTACGCATCAACACGTTTGAAATGGTGCACCCAGACTGGTGCGGATTCATCCCATTCCATGCCTTTGTGCATATTTATAATCAGGTTTTTATACATTTCAAGAGAGGGATAGCCTTCTGCCTGTGCTTCGGCATCTCCCATATCGCCAATGGTCTCACGGGTTAAGTCAGTGACAATAAATTCTTGTCCTTCCAGGGTGAAAGTTTCATTAGGGTAAGCATAGACACCATCACGACGTTGCTGGGTTTTTCTGCCGCTGAGTGCCGCTTCGACTAGCTTCGGGTGAGTTACCAGGCGGTCGATGCTACAGGTTTTTTCAGGTAGATCAGTCATTTATTTTTCTCTTGTTGTTATGTAAATTTTAGTTCCCACGGTCTGCGTGGGAGTTTATATGAGAACGCTCGTTGCATTCCGTAAAGCAGGGCATCAGCCCCTACCGAAAGATGCGCTTCGTGCCTCAGCACATCCTATAGTTTCTCAGTTAAATAAATTTCATTTGTATAACGGATAACATCCCTTTGAGGGATGGTATCCGTGAAGTTATTTTTCTGAGAATCTATATTATAGATATATATATCATCTTAACTTTAGAAAATAGTTATTTTAGCCTGTATTCAGCAGAACGTGCATGCGCTGTTAAGCTTTCTCCACGCGCGAGTATTGAAGCCGTTTTACCCAGCGTATTTGCGCCTTCGGCAGAACAGAATATCAGACTAGAGCGTTTCTGGAAATCATATACGCCTAAAGGTGAAGAAAACCGTGCAGTCCCGGAAGTGGGTAAAACATGGTTAGGTCCGGCGCAATAATCACCTAGGGCTTCTGCCGTATAACGCCCCATAAAGATAGCCCCGGCATTACGGATATGTTCGCACAGTGCTTCAGGGTTTTCTACAGAAAGTTCTAAATGTTCTGGCGCAATGGTATTTGCCACCTCGGCAGCTTGCTCTAGTGAATTAACTTTTATCAGTGCACCGCGCCCCGATAATGAGGCTTTAATAATCTCTGCACGCTCCATTTCGGGGAGTAGTTTATCGATACTTTGTGCAACCGCATCCAGAAAGTCAGCGTCATCAGACAATAAGATGGCCTGAGCATCTTCATCATGTTCTGCCTGAGAGAATAGATCCATCGCAATCCAGTCCGGGTCGGTGTTACCGTCACAAATAATCAGTATCTCTGAAGGACCGGCAATCATATCTATACCCACCTGACCAAAAACCAGCTTTTTCGCGGTAGCAACATAGATGTTTCCAGGGCCAACAATTTTTTCTACTGCCGGAATGGTTTCTGTACCATAGGCTAAAGCCGCAATGGCTTGTGCACCCCCTATCGCAAAAACACGATCAACGCCAGCAAGATAAGCGGCGGCTAAGACAAGCTCATTAGTGATACCTTGTGGTGTCGGTACTACCATAATCAGTTCACGTACCCCGGCCACTTTTGCTGGAATGGCATTCATTAGAACAGAAGAAGGGTAGGCGGCTTTACCGCCTGGGACATATAAGCCTGCACGATCTAAGGGGGTGACTTTTTGACCTAGCACAGTGCCGTCTGCTTCAGTATATTGCCAGGATTCCATCTTTTGCTTTTCGGCATAGGCGCGGACACGGTTCGCAGCGGTTTGCAAGGCATCTGCCTTGTCTTTAGGTAGGTTATTCCAGGCCGCTTTTAATTGTTGCTGAGAGAATTCCAGCTCGGATGCATCTGTCAGAGAGCATTGGTCAAATTGATTGGTGTAATCAAGTACTGCCTGATCGCCCTTGTTGCGCACAGTGGCAATAATATCCAGGACACGCTGATGAATTTCGTGATCCGAACTTTCTTCAAAGGCGAGTAACTGTTGCAGTTGAGTCTGAAAATTTGCATCCGTACTATTAAGGCGAGTGATAGTTTGAGTCATAAGGGGTCGTTCAGAATTAATTTAACAAAAAGTGTAGCCAGAGAAAAAGGTTCACTTACTTATTGACTTGCCTGGCTGCCAGTGTTTTTTCAAATTGATCTAGCAACGGCTGGATAAGCTGATGTTTCATTTTCATAGAGGCTTTATTAACCACTAGCCGTGAACTAATATTCATAATCAGTTCGCGCGGTTCCAGGCCATTAGCTCTTAAGGTATTGCCAGTATCAACGACATCGACAATACAATCAGCCAGGCCGACAATAGGGGCAAGTTCCATCGCACCATATAGTTTGATGATTTCAGCTTGTATGCCTTGGCTGGCAAAATAGCGTTCTGCCGTTTTGACATATTTTGTGGCGACACGTACCCGCCCTGAAATATCCGGTGCATTCGTCGGTGCTGCGGTCATTAATTTGCAGCAGGCAATGTTTAAATCTATGGGTTCATATAAGTTGTCTGAATCATGCTCAATCAGTACGTCTTTGCCTGCAATACCTAAGTCTGCCGCACCATATTCTACAAAAGTGGGTACATCCGTGGCACGGATAATCACCAGTTGTACATTATCATGATTGGTTCTAAGTATGAGTTTGCGACTGGTTTTTGGATCATCAATCGGCACAATATCGGCATCTGCCAGTAATGGAAGTGCTTCGTCGTATATTCTGCCTTTTGAAACAGCGATAGTTAACATGAATAAAAGCCTGTGTTATCTTGGAATGCGGCGAATTGTTGCGCCGAGTTGGGAAAGTTTTTCTTCAATATGATCATAGCCTCGATCAATATGATAGATGCGGTCAACCAGTGTTTCGCCATCGGCAACGAGCCCGGCAAGTACCAGGCTTGCCGAGGCACGCAAATCTGTTGCCATTACCGGAGCAGCAGTCAGGTTTGCTACACCTGTACAGATAGCGGTATTGGACTCTAGTTTAATATTAGCCCCCATACGCTGCATTTCCTGTATATGCATAAAGCGGTTTTCAAAAACGGTTTCAGTAATGGTGCTGACACCTTCTGCAATCGCATTCATCGCGGTAAATTGTGCCTGCATATCGGTCGGGAATGCGGGGAAGGGGGCGGTACGTAGTGAGACAGCTTTGGGGCGTTTGCCTTCCATATCCAGCTCAATCCAGTCTTCTCCGGTGGTTATTTTAGCGCCTGCCTCACTCAGCTTGTCGAGCACTGCATCAAGTAATTCAGGCTGAATCTTATTCAGCTTTATTTTTCCACGCGTAATAGCGGCGGCAACTAAATAGGTGCCTGCTTCAATACGGTCAGGCAGAACATTGTAATGCAGGTTTTCTACCCCTAAGCGCTCAACCCCTTCAATTTCCAGAACATCGCTGCCGATGCCAGTAATTTTTGCGCCCATTTTATTAAGGAAATGCGCGAGATCATTTACTTCGGGCTCACGTGCCGCATTTTCAATGATGGTTTTTCCTTCAGCCAGTGTGGCGGCCATCAGCAGGTTTTCTGTGCCGGTGACAGTCACCTGCTCCAGTACCAAACGGCAGCCCTTGAGTCGCGTTGCCTTGGCATGAATATAGCCATTCTCAACCTTTATATCAGCGCCCATTTTTTGCAGGCCCTTAAGGTGAATATCAACAGGACGTGCGCCAATGGCACACCCCCCCGGAAGTGAAACATCGGCCTGACCAAAGCGGGCCAATAAAGGGCCTAAAACCAGAATGGATGAACGCATGGTGCGTACAAGTTCGTAGGGGGCTTCCAGCTTGGTAATCGTGCTGCTATTGACTTCAATATTCAGTTTTTCATCAACTGATAAATGTACCCCCATACAGCCTAATAGCTCCATGGTCGTGGTGATGTCATGTAAATGAGGGATATTACCGATGATGGTGGGTGTGTCACTGAGCAGTGTTGCCGCTAATATCGGTAGTGCCGCATTTTTAGCACCTGAAACAGTGAGTTCACCAGCCAGTTGTTTACCGCCAGTGATGAGTAATTTATCCATGTGTTTAAGTGTTCTTAGTCGTAAATAAGTCGATTTCGGATAGATAGCTTAGTTTTGCCAGAGCAGTTAACTGTGCCGGAATATTGTCAAATTGAAGTTTTATCTGCTGCTTACGGGAAAATTTTATCCATTCTATAAGTAAAGCCAGTCCAGCGCTATCAATTTTACCAAGCTGCTGTAAGTCTATGGTCATTGTAGAGCCTGATTGCTTAAAGTTTAAAATTTTAACGCTTGCTTTATTAATGTTACTAAAGATTAAATCACCTTTGATAATATACTTTTCGGGTGTCAGTGCGATAGCTTCTATAGTGTGCATAAGTTTTGTAGGAGGGGCTTTAGCCGCGACTTGTATCCGCAGTTCTGTGTCATTGATGCGCTTCGTGCCTCAGCACATCCTATGCTATTTTATTATTCATCTTTATCGGCTGAATTAAATAAGAATTGGCTAATCAGTCTTTCCAGCACTAGTGCCGACTGTGTCAATTCTATTGTGTCGCCTTCCTGTAGGTACTCATCCAGCCCACCTGGCGTTAAACCGATATATTTATCACCGAGCAAACCTGAGGTTAAAATACTTGCTGAGGTGTCGGTAGGCAGGTTTTTATAACGTGCATCAATACGCATTTTGACCAGCGC
The DNA here is from genome assembly GCA_013138555.1 of Methyloprofundus sp. Lineage (GTDB taxonomy): Bacteria > Pseudomonadota > Gammaproteobacteria > Methylococcales > Methylomonadaceae > Methyloprofundus. Next base: position 10,341 of record WTCN01000144.1, read on the forward strand.
ATCATAATTCTCAGCATCGAAGCTAATCTCGGCAACACGGCCAATAGGAACGCCAGCCATAGAAATAAGCGCTTTGCTTTTAAGGCCGCCCGCATTTTCGAAATGTGCAAGCACTGTATAACTGCCATTATCCTGTAAGTCGCGAAAATTACTGACTTGCAGAGCAAGAAAGAAAAGCGCGGCAATACAGAGACTAACAAACAGGCCAACTAAAATTTCTATGGATTTGCTCTGCATGATTAGGGGGCTCCAAACATAAGGGCGGTTAATAAAAAGTCAAATAACAGGATAGCAAAAGAAGAATTAACAACGGTGCGCGTTGTTGCACGACTGATGCCTGCCGAAGTGGGTATGGCATCATAGCCTTCAAATAAGGCAATCCAGGTAACTAGCCAGGCAAAAATAATGCTCTTGATAACGCCATTGATAATATCATCATTAAAATCAATCGCAGTTTGCATTTGTGACCAGTAAGCGCCTGAGTCAACATGCAATAAATCAACCCCCGCTAAGTGCCCGCCTAAAATACCGCTTGCACTAAATAAAGCAGCCAATAATGGCAGTGAGATAAAGCCTGCAAAAAAACGCGGTGCGATAATATATTTTAGCGGGTCAATCGCCATCATTTCCATACCGGAAAGCTGCTCGGTCGCTTTCATTAAACCAATTTCAGCGGTCAGGGCAGAACCGGCGCGGCCTGCAAATAGCAAGGCACTGACGACGGGACCTAGCTCTCTAACCAGTGAGGCTGCCACCATAATGCCGAGAGAGGATTCAGCGCCAAAAGTTGATAAGGTATAAACACCTTGTAAGCCAAGCACCATCCCCACAAAAAGGCCTGAAATCGCAATTAGCCAGAAAGTAAGCACGCCAATTGAATAAATTTGCCTGATAAGTAATCCAGGTCGGAACAGTAAATAGCCAGTACTGCTTAGGATAGACATAAAAAACAGGCCTGCTCTCCCGAGTTTAGCCAGGGCTTTTATACTGATTTGGCCTATTAGCTGGAAAAATTTCATTGCTGAGTGTCATTAGCAAACAGCTCATGACCAAAGTCATTCGCTGGGTAATGAAACGGGACAGGGCCATCCGCCTTGCCCTGCATAAATTGTTGTACCCAGTCAGACTCGGTGTTACGAATCTCATCCGGTGTACCATGACCTATCACTTTTCCTGCTGATATAAGATAAATATAATCTGCAATGGAGGCCGTCTCCTGTACATCATGTGAAACGACAATGCTGGTTAAGTGTAGTGTGTGATTCAGGGTTTTAATCAGCTGTACCAGTACCCCGAGAGAAATCGGATCTTGCCCGGTAAAAGGCTCGTCATACATAATCATTTCGGGATCTAATGCCAGTGCCCTAGCCATCGCCACTCGCCGTGCCATACCGCCCGATAATTCGCTAGGCATTAGATCACGTGCGCCACGTAAACCTACCGCATTGAGTTTCATCAGTACCACGGTGCGAATCATCGCCTCAGTCAGCTGAGTATGCTCCCGGATAGGAAATGCAATATTATCGTACACCGACATATCGGTTAATAAAGCACCACTTTGAAACAGCATGCCCATTTTTTTACGTAGCTTATACAATTCGCTACGGGAGAGTTGGTGTACGTTTTGTTGATTAACGACGATTGAGCCACTATCAGGGGTAAGTTGTCCACCGATCAATTTTAGTAGTGTTGTTTTGCCTGTACCGCTAGGCCCCATAATAGCGGTAATTTTATGCGGCATAATATCCAGCGAGATATTATCAAAAATTTTTCTGTCACCACGGGAGAAAGTTAAGTTACGAATGGAGATCATGGTGAAAGTATAGGCTAAACGTTGCAGAAAACCGCTTATTATAGAGTATGGTTTGGTTTATAGGTATTTTTAATCTGTGATGTTGTTAGGTTGCGGTGGAGTTGGCTGACAAAAAAGTTGCAAGATATTGATACACGTTAGGGTTCTGACTTAGCTATAATAATTACCATAGAGTATTTAATAGGGAGTTAACCATGTTTTTGAAACAAATTCACATTAAGGAATTCAAAGCACTAAAAAATGTACATATCTCGCTGAAGCAGAATGATAAATCAAATGTTTTTTCGATAGCGAGTTTAAATGGTTTAGGTAAAAGTACTTTATTGCAATTTATTTTTACCATGTTGCATTGTTCTTTTGATGACGGAAGAAAGGAGTATGTTAAAAATTTGCTAGAGGGTTTGTATCCAGATATTTTAGATGATGAACTGTTGGAACTTGCTGAGTTTGAGATAGAGGATAAAAAAGAAATTATACAAATAGGCTTTGTGATTGTTGGAAATACTCACGGTGGTTTTAATTTTGATTGTTTTTTAGATATACCTGAAATAGAAGAGAAACTAGAGGAGCTAGGTGAGTTAAAATCTAAGCTAGAGTCGTTACTAAAGATTCAGGAGGAAATAAGAG
>WTCN01000033.1 GCA_013138555.1 Methyloprofundus sp.
TACTACTCTGTGGTGGCAAACCCTTTAGAGCCCAGAAAGATTCACTTGAACACGGAGCCCATATTATCGTTGGTACACCGGGGCGCATTCAAGATCATTTGCAAAGAGGCACTTTGATTCTTGATGGCTTAAAAACCTTGGTTCTGGATGAAGCCGATAGAATGTTGGATATGGGCTTTAATGATGTTATCACTGAGATTATTGAACAAACCCCAGAAACACGCCAGACCTTACTTTTTTCGGCAACCTACCCTGCTTCAATTAAACAGATGTGCCATGCTGTTCTAAACAATCCCATCACTGTATCGGTTGAATCCGAGCATACCAGTAATGTCATAGAGCAGGCATTTTATGAGGTCAAAAATCATCAACGTAACGATGCCTTATTGGCATTATTTGAACACTACCAGCCCGAAACGGCAGTGGTCTTTTGCCATACAAAAATACAGTGTGCCGAGGTCGCCCGTTTTTTATATAATCATCAGATTGAAGCCTTAGCTATTCATGGTGACCTAGAGCAACGTGAGCGTGACCAGGTCCTAGTACGCTTTGCCAACCATAGCTGCTCAGTACTGGTTGCTACCGATGTCGCCGCGCGAGGACTTGATATTAAGGCATTAAAAGCTGTCATCAACTATGAGTTACCACGCGACCCTGAAATTTATGTGCATCGGATTGGTCGTACCGGTCGGGCAGGAGAAAAAGGCATCGCCTTAAGCCTTTTTAGCGAATCTGAACAACAGCGTATTAATGCAATTGAAGCGTATCAACAAAAACCCTGTCAATGTGACCTACCTGAAGCTTTAAAGCGTCAATCGGGTTTTAGTTTGCAATCACCTATGGTCACCCTTCAACTGGATGCCGGGCGAAAAAATAAAATTCGCCCCGGTGATCTTCTGGGCGCATTAACAGGTGATGCAGGCCTTGCCGGATCACAGATTGGTAAAATCGATATTTTTGATATTTCCAGCTATGTCGCTATTGAGCGCCCCGCTTTACGCAAGGCACTGACTTATCTGAATCGCGGTAAAGTAAAGGGACGCAGTGTCCGGGCGCGTATTGTTGAGTAGGATGGACAAAGGGGCTTTATCCCGTGCCCACCTCAATAACACCACGTAAAAGATGGGCACGAAAAAGCCCTTTGCCCATCCTACAAGTCTAAATGAATTATTGGGTTGCTAAAAAGATGGCTGCCCAAGCTATAGTATTTGTCCTGTGTTAAATTGATAGCCGAAATATGCACGAAATAATTTAGGCAGCTTGGAAGCGTGGGCTTCAGCCCCGCATTAAGACCGCAGGGCTGAAGACCCTGCTTCCCTTAATAGTTGTCGACTTTATGTCATCCAGGCTCTTAACATTCGCTAAATCCCCCCCCCCGACTATAGTCACATATACTCCTTACCAAGCCCTCAACTTTTGCACCAAAGCAACCCCGGCGGTCAACACAATAGCCCCTGAAATTACTCCCACCGAAACCAGCATATTATTTAGCCACTCGGGTTTTAACAGTAATATCGAACCTAAGCCTAACATCATGCTCCCTGACAAGAGCTTTAATAAGCGCCCTTCCTGCTCGGACAGTTTTTTTCTGCCTAATGTCAGCGTAAATAAAACCACAATCAATAACAAAGGAATAATATAAATAACATTGTAATAGGCCAGGTACAGATAATATTGTGTACTCGTCAACTCATTAAGTGTTAGCACACGGGTATAAACCATTGGTAACCCGGCAGTACATAATAACTCATAACTATTCGCAGCAACCGCGAGAATAATCGTGGCAAAAATCATCGTTGCCCAGTTTCCTGACTGGGTGAGCGTGCGTATTCTGGCAAACAGCCTGGCTCTGGCGGAATCTGATAATGACAGGGAAACACCTTGCTTAAAAAAGAAATAATCCTTGATATTTATCAGCCCAAAACTAATCGCTATCAAACCTGCAGCAGCGGTAATAAAAATCAACTGTTCGGTAATAAGAAAAAGGTTGAGCCAGGCACTCATAAACAGAAAATACATCACCCCGGAACACAGTACGAAGGTACAGCCAATTACCAGCATTCTTGCCCGGCTACGATGCTGCACCATTAAACTGAGCAGAAAAAACAAGATAAAAAAGGCACAAGGGTTAAAGGCATCGAGAGCAGCGATAACTAAGGTAAAAACCGGCAGGGAAAAATCCTGATAATGAATTTTACCTAACCAGGGAAGCGTAAAAACTTCCTGTACCTGCCCGGTATTTTTTTGCTGATGACAGGCGAGTAATTTTTCCTCCAGCTCCTGGCCTGTTATTTCATCGTTATCATAACCAACCATCATCTGGCCACAAAAAATAAAGGCAGGGACTGAATTAGCTGGCTGCTGTAATTGCTTTGCCATTAATAAATAGCGCTTTTTATTAACCCGGCTATCAACTAAATCATAGCTATGGAGTGTTAGCCAGGGGTAGCTTTGTGCAAGCTTGTTAATAAAAGGTTTCGCTGCTTTACAGTGCTTGCAATAACGTGACCAGAAATAATATAAAGTCACATCATTACCAGACTGTGACTCAATTCTGGTTGCTGCCTTTATCTGAGCTGGGGTCAATAAGCTACTTAGCAATAAAATAAAAATAACATAAATGATAGCTTTGATTGATTGAGGGCGTGTATATTGAGTAATAGCAAACATTTAGCTGAATTATCGTTTAAATTAATACTGCTGGGCGGGCTGAAATCCGCTCTACTAATTTGACAAGATAACATCTTTTAAGCATCATCAAGAATAAATACTAAAAATTATGAGTATTGATACTTTAAAAATATGCCGCGTAGAAATAGATACCTACCATGAAAATGTTGCCTACTTAAACCGTGAGTGCAGTATTTATCGTGTAGAAGGTTTTCAGGCTTTATCTAAAATAGAAGTCAAAGTTAACGGAACTCGATTACTGGCGGTGCTGAATGTCGTTGATGATAATAGTATTGTACAGCCCGGAGAAATGGGACTCTCCCAGCAGGCTTTTAAACACTTGAATGTGGCCGAAGGCACACTGGTCACCGTTGACCATGCCGAGCCCCCTAAATCAATGGATGCAGTTCGGCGCAAGATTAATGGCGAACGCCTTAGTCAGTCTGATTTTGACGCTATCAGTAATGATATTGCTGAAACCCGTTATTCAAAAATGGAAATGGCCGCTTTTCTGGTGGCAACCGGACAAAACAATCTTGATCGTGACGAATTGCTGTATTTAACCCGCTCCATGTTACAGTCGGGGGAGCGCATGAACTGGCACGAACCACTGGTTGCCGATAAACACTGTATCGGTGGAATTCCTGGTAACCGCACCTCCATGCTGGTCGTTCCCATTGTTGCTGCTCATGGCATGCTAATCCCCAAAACATCCAGCCGTGCCATTACTTCCCCTTCCGGCACCGCTGACACTATGGAAGTACTCAGCAAAGTCAACCTCACACCAGAGCAGATGTCTGAGATTGTACGCCAGGAACGTGGCTGCCTGGTATGGGGAGGGACAGCTAAACTCGCCCCTGTCGATGATATGTTAATTTCAGTAGAAAGACCCCTGGGTATTGATTCGCAAGGCCAGATGGTGGCTTCTATTCTGTCGAAAAAACTCGCTGCAGGCTCCACGCATTTAATCATTGATATCCCGGTAGGACCGACGGCAAAAGTAAGACATATGCGCCAGGCCTTAGCATTACGTAAATTATTCGAGTTTGTCGGTGACCGACTTAATATTCATCTGGAAGTGATGATTACCGATGGTCGGCAACCGATAGGACTGGGGATAGGCCCTATTCTTGAGGCACGGGATGTGATGCAGGTATTGAACAATAACCCGAATGCACCCGCTGATTTACGTCAAAAATCGCTCCAGCTGGCTGGCAGAATTATCGAATTTGACCCCGATGTACGTGGCGGACAGGGCTATGCCATTGCAAGAGATATACTTGAGTCGGGGCGGGCTTGTGCAAAAATGAATAATATTATCAAGGCCCAGGGTGGTAAAGACATTGATTTACAACCTGGCAAGCTATGTTATCCCGTGTGTGCAGACCGGGATGGTGTCGTGACCCGTATTGATAACTTTCAGACTGCAAAAATTGCACGTATTGCGGGTGCTCCGATGGATAAAAAAGCGGGCATTGACCTGTTTAAAAAATTGGGGAATGAAGTTACAAAAGGTGAACCTTTATTTCAGATTCATGCCGAATTTCCCGCCGATTTTAAGTTTGCTACAAAGCTCGCGCAACAAAACAGCGGCTATAGTATTGGTGATAGTGAACAGGTCTTACAACCGCTGATTGCCTTTTAGGAGAGTTAACATGCTATTACTCGCATTTCCAGATTACCTGCTACAGGCACAGCGCCTGGCCTTGGCTCTTGATATTCAATTGCAGCAAGTCTATCTACACCAATTTCCAGATGGTGAAAGCCTGCTGCGCTTACCCACTGACTTACCCGAACATATCATTATTTGCCGCAGCCTTAACCAACCTAATGATAAGTTAATCGAATTATTACTCTGTGCAAAAACAGCACGGCAGCTGGGTGCTAAGCGTCTAACATTGGTAGCTCCGTATTTATGTTATATGCGCCAGGATATAGCTAACCAGCCAGGCGAAGCCGTGAGCCAGGGTATAGTAGGGCAAATGCTGGCAGAACTGTTTGACGATGTCATCACAGTTGACCCGCATTTGCACCGTATCTCGACATTAAACCAGGCAATCCCGATAGATAATGCAATTAGCTTGTCTGCTACTAATGAAATTTTCCTGTTTCTGCAACAACAATTTGATGATGCCATATTATTGGGACCAGATAGTGAATCGGAGCAATGGGTCTCTGCTATTGCAGAAAAAATCGGCTTTGATTATTCAGTGGCGACAAAAGTACGCCGAGGTGATACCCAGGTAAGCATGAGTTTAGCTGAGTTTGATTTTCAAGATAAACCCGTTGTTATTATTGATGATATGGCTAGCACAGGCAGAACACTGGCTAAAGCCACCAATTTAGCATTAGCCGCGGGGGCAAAGCAGGTTTTTGCCGTTATCACCCACCCCTTATTTTGTGATGATGCTGAAGCCCATATAAGGCAGGCAGGTGTGCAAAAAACCTGGAGTACCGACAGCATTAGTCACTCTAGTGCCTGTATTTATCTGGATAAACTGCTGGCACAGGCGGTAAGAAATATTTTATAGTGTAGAGATTCCCGATAAAATAACTCGGGAATGACGGGGATAATGAAATGCAGGATGCCTCTCTTTTTCATCACTCCAGAACAGTACTACCAGCCCCTAAAGGACTGCTAGCACTAATAGCTATTATTGTGTCTAGCCTTATTGGTTAAACATTTTGGTGATGGCATAGTTTATACGTGCTTTCGTTGTTTCAATGGTAGCGTCCTCGTTAATATTACCTGTTGCCACACCAATCCAGACCACAAAACCCGTCTCTATATCAAGAGCGACAACAATTAGCGATGCTTTAGGGACATTAACAGGAATTTCAACGTTTGTGTTTGGATCGACTTTAAGATTTTGCGCTTCCATATCAACACCGGTAAAAAAACTCATTGCAATTTCAGCCTCTTGATCCTGAACTTCTGACAGGTTTTTATTACGTAATTCACGATTAATCAGAAATTTAATATCACTGGAAATATCAAATTCTGCTGGCTGCCATTTACCCTCTGGATCATTTAATACTGCTGCCGATCCAATCCATGCATAGGTTTTATATGCTTTTAAATTAACTTTAGGGTCTGATGCGGATTCAACTTCTATATCCTTTGTCAGCGAAGAAGCACAGGCAGATATCAGAATAGCAAGAATAAGTAGTGTTAGTGAATAAAGTCGTTTCATGGTGGAAATATATTATTAATTAAAATGAGTAACCTTAACTGAAAAGTTAGTGTAATTCCACTGAAATATCTGTTCGGTGATTTAATATCCATATTCAGGAAAGGTAACGATCATGGATTTAAAGCATACATAATCAGGTAAAAGTTTAACTTTACCACACATGCTATTGAATCTAATTTAATTTAAAATCCAAAAAATAATATTTTTATACTCATACACGTCGCTTGTGATTTAATAAGTGTATCTATACTACTTCACCCCTGTGATTTTACTATGAACCTTTTTCAACACCCTTGGTATTTTCAATTTTTTATGGGCTTGTTTGCGTTATTACTTTCCGCCTGTGAACAAAAAAATGAATATATTGCCCCTCCTCCCCCTGAAGTAACCGTTAGCCAGCCTACCCAACAAAGTGTGACTGAGTATTTACAGTTTACCGGAACAACACAATCGGTCGGCTATGCCGAAGTGAAAGCACGGGTGTCAGGCATTTTAGAAAGCATGCACTTCGTACCCGGCGTTAAAGTTAAACAAGGGGATTTATTATTTGTGATAGATCCCGAACTCTACGAGGCTGACCTGGCTGCTGCAAAAGCCGAATTAGTCAGCGCCAAAGCAGAAGCCAGCCGCACCCAGACTGAACTGGAACGTGCCGACCAGTTAATCAAGAAAAATTTTATTTCCAAGACAGACCATCTACGCCGCAAAACAGAGCGTGATGTTGCAATAGCATCCATAGGCTTAAAAGCGGCAAAAGTACGCAGTGCAGAAATTCAGCTAAGCTACACTCAGGTTACTGCCCCCATCAGTGGGCGGGTTAGCCGGAATAGGGTGGATATTGGTAACTTGGTGGGAGAAGGTGAGGCGACCTTATTAACCACGCTTACTCAATATCAACCGATGTATGTCTATTTCCATTTAAATGAGCGTGACTTACTAAGCTTGATGAAATTACGTGGTAAAAAAGCGCAAGAAACAGGGCATGATACTGACAAAAAGTCTGATAATGAGTTAAGTATTCCCCTACACTTAGGGCTTGCTGATGAAGAAGGTTACCCTCACCAAGGCGTATTAGATTTTGGAGAATCAGAACTTAATACCAGCACCGGCACAATAGAATTACATGGTGTCTTTGCCAATGCTGAAAAACCAACTCGCTTACTACCGGGGTTATTTACCCGTTTACGTTTACCCGTTGATGAGACGGCCAATGCCTTATTGGTCAACGAACGAGCCATAGGAGCTGATCAAAGTGGCCGCTATGTCTTGGTCGTTAATAAAGAAAACAAAGTTGAGAAGCGCCCCGTTATTTTAGGTCAAAACCTTAATGGCATGACCGTGATTAAAGAAGGCATCAAAGCGAATGACAGAGTGATTATCAAAGGTCTGCAAAAAGCTCGCCCTGGCAGTGTCGTTAATCCTAAAACAGCCACAGCAGGATAAACCTATGTTTTCTCGTTTTTTTATTGAACGCCCGATCTTTGCGAGTGTTATTTCCATTGTTTTACTGATTGCCGGGGTAGTTTCCGTCCTCACTTTACCGAGTGCGCAATATCCGGAAATTACACCACCGACAGTGGAAGTTAAAGCCACCTACCCTGGTGCCAATGCCCAGGTTATTGCCGAAACGGTAGCCGCCCCCATTGAGCAGCAGGTCAATGGGGTGGAAAATATGCTGTATATGTCATCCACCAGTGCGGGGGATGGCTCTTATACCTTAACCGTGACCTTTGAGGTGGGCACTGATTTAGATATGGCACAGGTGATGGTGCA
>WTCN01000229.1 GCA_013138555.1 Methyloprofundus sp.
AAAAACTGCCCACCCTACAAATAATAGGCTGTCCCACCTTAAACTGATAAACCGAGACTTTGGTTAATTCATTTCAACCTCAACCGATGTAATTTTGCCATCAAAAGCAAAAGGACGGCGTTCGTCATAGCTCGATGAAACAGGCGAACCTAAATCAACGCCAACATCAAAGGTCTCGCTAGCAGTAAAGAGCAGTGGCACTGAACGTTTCAATATCGCCTGCCCCACTTCCTGACCATCAACAATAAGCGTTACCATACCGCCAGCACCAGGTTTGTTACCTTCAATAACAGTGATGATATCAATCAGATGCTTACCCGCTGATAATGACTTTTTGCTACTCGCAGCATATTGCTCAATAATCATCATATTATATTCATAGACCAGTTTTCCCTGATCCATATATAACGTCAAACCACCACTTGCACCTCCCATTGCATACAACACGCCACTGGCATTTTCGCCTGTTTCCAGCTCTATATGCACAGTGCTGGACTGACTCCCCAAACCTGGTGCAGTAAACTCAGGCATTCTGCGCGTGTTTTCTGTAAACTTCCAATGTGTATAGCCTGTTTTTGCCATATCTTCTGGGTGTAAGCGTAACCAGATACCTGCGCCAATAGGAAAGTCCTTATTATCCTTCGCTTCTTGCAAAAACAGCTGCTGCATTTCGGCAAGTTTCTGCGGATATTGAGCCGCAAGATCATGTGCCTGCGAAAAGTCATTACTCAAATCATAAAGTTGCCAGATATCTTGATTAGGATCCCATTGAGCAAGCCCTTTCTGAGCAGAAACCCAAGGTTTTAATGGGCCAAAAGTACTGGCAAACCAGCCATCATGATAAACACCACGGCTGCCATTATTATCAAAAAACTGGGTATGCTTTTGGCTGATAGCATTGACATCATCAAAGGTACTGGCAAAGCTCACCCCATCAATAAGGTCTTGTGCATAACCATTGACTACTTCAGGCGCTTTAATATCCAGAATATCGTAAAGGGTCGGCGCAATATCATTGACGTGCAAAAACTGAGCGCGAGGAACTGAACTAGGTTTGATGCGCTTCGGCCATGAAATCACCATCGGGTTACGTGTACCACCAAAATGTGCCGCTACCAGCTTAGTACTCTTGAATGGCGTACTACCTGCCCAAGCCCAACCTGCATGATACATATTATCTGTTTTGGCAGACCCTAATGCAGCTAGCCCACCGAGTTTGTCTAATGCTGTTATTTGTTGCTCAATCGTGTTGGGAATTTGATTCTGAGCTAATAATTCACTAATACTACCATTTTGACCTTCGGCACTGGAGCCGTTATCCCCAAAGATATAAATCACCAGCGTATTATCTTTAAGTCCACGTTCTTCTAAACCTGCGAGTAATACACCGACTTGATGATCGGTATGTTCGACAAAACCCGCATAGATTTCCATCAAACGCCGTTGAAAAGCCAATTGATTCTCAGGAATACTGTCCCAAGCTGCCATCGTTTTATCGCGCGGTGTTAATTGCGTATTAGCAGGAATAATCCCTTTGGCTAATTGGCGTTTATAAGTGCGTTCCCGATAGGCATCCCAGCCATCGTCGAATTTACCCTTATATTTATCAGCCCATTCCTTAAAGATATGATGTGGTCCATGCACGGCACCAGGCGCCCAATACATCAGAAAAGGTTTATCCGGCGAAAAGGCCTGGTGTTCATCCAGCCATGCCAGGGCTTTCTGAGTCATATCTTCTGTTAGATGATATTTATCATCGACAGGCGGCTCCACAAAATTATAATTTTCGACTAAGCGTGGTTCATATTGCGAGGTTTCACCGGCTAAAAAACCGTAGAAATATTCAAAACCATAACCGTTTGGCCATTTATCTTTTGGCCCCATTGCCGTGGTTTGCGTGGCAGGTGAATTATGCCATTTTCCAAAAGCCGAGGTTTTATAACCGTATTGCTTTAATACTTCTGCAATAGTTGCTGAAGTTTTTGGAATAACGCCCGTATAACCATCCCAGTTGACTGCCCGCTCTGCAATCGTACCGGAACCCACACGGGTATGATTGCGGCCTGTGAGTAATGACGCACGTGTTGGAGAGCAAATCGAAGTGGTATGAAATTGATTATAAATCAGCCCCTCATCAGCAAGCTGACTGAGTGTTGGTGTTTTTACTTCGCCGCCAAAGGTTTCGGCAACTCCAAAACCGACATCATCCAGCAGCACAATCAAAATATTAGGCGCATCTTTGGGCAAATGTGACTGGGCAGTACGCTTGGCTAAGGTGCTTTCCGCCAATGTTTTTTTGGCAATGCTTTCATTGGGTGGTGGAGAAAAAGGTAGTGTCGCTCCCACATAGCCCCCTGATTTTTTAGTGCTCGGGGGAATCGTACTACACCCCTGTACTATCAGCGCCATCGTCATGGATATTGCGAGACTCAAGATCTTACTGTGTCTTTTAATCATTCCTGTTCTCCAAATATTGTACGGTGAAATATTAGTTTGTTTCTACGCGCTAAGTAATCAGAATTTAATAACACCCGATAGTTGTGTAGCCCGCATGGAGCTTGCGAAATACGGAAAAGTGAGTACGCTGCTCTTCCTGTATTCCACAAGCTCCATACAGGCTACATTAGAACATAGGCTTTCGGATATTATTAAATCCGCACTCCTAAGCTACAATACATTAACCAACCAGCATTCTATGTCACAGAACGCTGGAACGAGATAAGTAAAATATTTGTCCCATGTTATGTGGGTCGCCGTAACCAGCAAGTCATTTACAGCGCCCTCTTTATTTGGCTAGTAATTTCCTTTGCCTTTGTTGTTCTTTATGTTGATATTTTGACTTTCTTCTTTGTGCTGATATCTCAACGGCCGAAGAACCTATATGCTCTTCCCCGCGCTGTTTAGACATTTGTACTTGTTTTTCTCGCTCTTCAAATCGCTGTAGCTGTTTTTCTGATACCTTATGATGACAATGAGGGCAACTGACCCCGGGTCTATAATGTTCACTTTTTTTGTCATCTTCCGTAATAGGGTAACGACAAGCGTAACATTGATCGTACTGGCCTTTTTCTAGCTGATGATTAACGGCGACGCGATTATCAAAGACAAAACATTCCCCCTCCCAAGACGAATTTTTTTCGGGGACTTGCTCTAGATATTTTAAGATACCGCCTTCTAAATGAAAGACCTCATCAAAGCCTTGTTGCTTTAAAAAGGCGGTAGATTTTTCGCAGCGTATACCCCCCGTACAATACATGGCTACTTTCTTATGTTTTCCAGGGTCAAGGTTATCTGCTACATACTGTGAAAACTGTCTAAAGGTCTCAGTTTTAGGGTTGATAGCGCCTTTAAATTGACCAATATTGACTTCATAATCATTCCGGGTATCGATTAACAAAACTTCAGGATCAGCAATTAAAGCATCCCAGTTTTCAGCTTTCACGTACGTCCCAACGATTTTTTTAGGGTCTATATCTGCAACCCCCATAGTAACAATTTCTTTCTTTAATTTAACTTTGCTACGATAAAAAGGGTTTTCATTTTCATAGGATTCTTTGGTTTGAATATCAACAAAGCGCGGGTCTGACCTTAACCAACTCAATAGAGCATCTGTCCCTTGTCTATCGCCAGCGATTGTTCCATTGATACCTTCTTTTGCAAGCAGCAATGTCCCTTTTATCTGATGTTCAAGCATAACTTTAAGCAAGGGCTTTTTGAGTGCTTCAAAATCATCTAAAGTGACAAATTTATAAAGCGCGGATACGACTATTTGTGACATATATACCTCTTTGCATACCGGAACGTAAAACCAGTGCAATGAATTTAAAATGTGATATTTTACCGCACCTCTCTGATTTTTAACTATCCCTTAGTGAAATTTATGCATTACAGATAGCTCAGTTGTCATATAATACAGTCTGAAACTCCGTGTTCATCACCCCATTTAACAATCCCTGTTTTGTACAGAGTCTTAAGAGTAAGTATCGAAAAAATGAGTGTGCTAGTTTTACAGATTATTATTAAACAATGGGATAAGAGTCAAAGAACAGCAGAACACGTAAAGTTGCGAGCTAATATCCCCGACAAATACCCACTAATTTCCCCTCCTGCCGTTTATGCTTTTGACCAACACTGTGTTATAGATCAGCATGGTGATGATATTCAAGGCGATCGTGTAAAATATCTTAAGGGCACTGAAGGTCAAATAAAGTTTGATCGTTTTCAAATTAATGAGGACAATACCCTTGAATATTATGGAACTCAATCGCAACAGACTCCCTTGCGTATCGGCTCTCTCAATAATCAATGGATACAATGCAAATATAATTGTAGGTATAGCATCTTTGAATCGGAGCTCTTTTATTGGCTATATGAAGAGGTCACCTTGAACGCTATTTGTGTCAATAAATTAAATGAAAATTTATTTACACAGACTGAACCCGCCATTACGTATGAAGATTTCATTGAGCTTGATAAGAGGAAGAAGTCATCAGCGTAAATATAGCGTGTTCTAGCCGAATGAAACAGGGCACCTAGAAAAATACTATCGGCTCTGCTTTTTCATCCCAAGGCGAGTATTTTTCCATCACCGCATTAAATAATTCGCTCTGAATAAAATATTCCAACCAGGCTTGTAACTTTGGGTAAGAAGCTTGATCAAACCAGTCACGGTCAACATTAGCAAACTGGCGTATAAAAGGGGAAATACCAATATCAGCCATTGATACCTTGTCATTCATAAGAAATGAGTGCGCGCCAAGCCTGGCTTCCAGTAGTGCCAGGAATTGCTCACCCTGTGTACGGTAGTATTCAGCCTGTTGTTCTGGGTAACGATCTGGATATTTATATCTATCCAGGTTATTTTTAAATGTGCCATCATTCATATCGAGTAATTGTAGAATCACACGACACATCGCCTCATTATCTTTAGGAAACCAAAGTTCTGGATCACTCTGACCTAAAGCCCATTGCATTATATCCCTACTTTCATCAATAACAGTGCCATCAGCTAGTACCAGTACAGGGACAGTTCCTTTTGCAGAACATTCCAATAGTGCCTGTGGTTTGTCACGTAATACCACCTCACGTAAATGCACCGCACAACCACTCATCTTTAATGCCATCCGCGCCCGCATGGCATAAGGACAGCGACGAAAAGAATAGAGAACGGGTAAAACTGAATCAGAAACTAACATTATTTATATTTTGCTGCATTTTTGTAGGATACATTCTATTTATCATTATTCGGTATTAAAATTTATGCGTATACAATGCTCCGTAGAATGCACCCTACCTATTATTGAGCTAAAATCTAACCTATCTATGCACTGAGCCAATAAGCTCTTTCAGTCAGCCCTGTTAAACCTCTTTGTTTAAACTGCTCATTTTGTTCTAGAATATCTTCTCTAAACAGACATTCAATGTTACCAACTGCAGAAAATAACTTACGTACTTCACTTTCAGTGACAGAAAAAGGTGGCCCTTGCATTTCACCTTGGTCATACTCCAGTGTGACTAATAAAGTATGATTGATTGTAGGCACTATTGCCCGTAAATGCTGGACATATTGCTGACGCATCTCAATAGGTAAAGCAATCAATGATGCTCTGTCATAACAGGCACTACACCCTAACAAATCTTCACTTGCTAAATCAAAAAAATTCCCCTGCAAAATACTCAGCCCCTCAGTTTCCCACTGTTGAAACGCACCACAATCAGTAACCTGTGCTTCAAGATTATTTTCAGCAAAGAAACTTTTTACAGCCAGTGGACTCAGTTCAACACCCAATACCTGATACCCTTGAGAGAGCAGCCACAGCATATCACTACTTTTACCGCAAAGTGGTACGAATATTTTACTTCCAGAGGGAACCTTAAGATCGCTCCAGAATTTTTGTAAATGGCTATTTATCTCTTCTTCATGGAAGCCAATCTGATTTTGCCCCCAACGTTCTAGCCAAAAGTCGGCTTGCATAGACTTATCTCCTATTAATACTTCGTTTCACTATAAATATCCTCACCATCATTCCAAGCACCCATTGCAATGCTAAAACCCTCGGCTCCACAAAAAACCATCAAAGCACTTTCTGATTAGTCTTCCTCATGCGTACATAAAAATCTTCCATCACTGTAATAAATGACCCAGGCTTTTGCCAAAATAACGGATAGTCTCCTCCTTTTTTTATGATGACTGCGGGAATACTTGTCGCTTGTAGCTCTGGTAGTTCAGTAGGTAATGGACTTGTCCCCTGCCAGAATTGCTTTAAGTCAATTTCTTCAGGCATCGCCTGTAATTCGGGGCGTGTATATAAACTGTCGACAAAATCCAGTTCATCACTCCCAGCTTCAGTCGCCTCAGCTAACACCTTTCCTAAGGGGGATTTAATTAACTCCTGGTGCAGTTTATCAGGCGCAAGACCGCGCATCTCAAAGAGCAATAAAGGATTCTGATCTAAGATATTAGCCAACTTATAACACACGCCTGCGATATGCTTGCATGGGACGGCATAATCAGGACAATTACAGGAGACTTTAAAGTCTTGATAACTATTGGGCAAGAAATGCGTATTAAATTCCGCAAACACGGTTTCAATATTTTCAGGAATTTCACCGACTAACAGTTTGGCAATAAAACTGGCACGTTGACTTAAACGAGCAATCACTTTTTTCCATTGTGCTGCCGTCAGGTGGGTCATTTGCACACTGACTTTATATTCTGGCTCTTCGTAAACGCCGAAATAGGTATTGATATTACCACGAATGGCGGCTTTGACAGCTCCCTTGCTGATCTGCCATGCCAATACGCGATGGTCTTTAGAATACGCCCGCCCACGTTGTAACCGACCACTATCAGTAAAATCCTCTAAGGCTTCTAATAAGCTGGTTCCCCACCATGTTTTACTATTGACGCTCATATTAAGCCTCCATAATACTGTTTTTATTTAGAGCAATCAGCTCTTTAAAAGCTTGGTTATCCAGTTTGGTGAGCCAGCTTTCATCATTGCCGATAATGCTATCGGCCATTTTTTGTTTATCTTCAATCATTTGATCGATACGCTCTTCTAAAGTACCTAGGGTGATAAATTTATGCACCATCACATTCTTTTTTTGCCCAATCCGAAAAGCACGGTCAGTCGCCTGATTTTCGACAGCGGGATTCCACCAGCGATCAAAATGGAATACATGATTAGCACGCGTCAGGGTAATCCCCACCCCACCTGCTTTTAATGACAACACAAACACGCTAGGCGGACCCTCAGGGTCCTGAAAATCTTCAATCATTTTCTCACGTTTCTTACGCAGGATCCCCCCATGTAAATAATGACAAGGGATGTGCTGTGCCTGGCTTAAATAATGGCTTAATTTATCGCCAATTTCAGTAAACTGGGTAAAAATTAACACGCTATCCCCTTCGGCGATAGCTTCTGCCAGCATTTCCGTAAGCCGCTCTAATTTGTGTGAGCGTTCTGCGGTAAACGGGCTGTCATCCTGTAAAAACTGCATCGGGTGATTACAAATCTGTTTAAGCTTCATTAAGGTCGATAACATCAGCCCTTGTCGCTGTATGCCTTCACTGTCCTCTAATTGCTCTCCTACTTCCGAGACCACTGCCTGATAGAGCGAGGCTTGTTCTTTGCTGAGGTTGCAATATTGTTTATTTTCGATTTTATCCGGCAAATCTTTAATAATGCTTTTATCAGTTTTTAAACGTCGTAAAATAAACGGCTGGATCAATTGTTTTAATATTGTAGATTGCACTGGGTTATTATCACGTTGTATCGGCAATTCGTAGTTTTTACGAAATTGCGCTTGCTTGCCCAGATAATTTGGATTTAAAAAATTAAAAATGGACCATAAATCCATTAAGCGATTTTCCACAGGCGTTCCCGTTAAAGCTAAACGATGTCTGGCTTCAAGTTTTAGAATCGCTTTGGTTTGTGCCGCTTTGGGATTTTTAATATTTTGCGCTTCATCCAGGACCACACGGTGCCAGGCGATACTATTTAACAAGGCGCTGTCTTTCCGGACCAAAGTATAAGAGGTAATTAGCATATCCTGCCTGCTACATAAGTCATTAAACGCAGTCTTGTCTTTTTCCCGTTGGCTACCGTGATGAATAAAGGTGTTTAAATGTGGTGCAAATTTCTGTATTTCTTTTTGCCAGTTACCTATGACTGACGTGGGGGCAACCAGTAAGGTTGGTCCAGTTGTACCCTCTTGTTTTTCTAATATTAGCGCGGCAATCACCTGCATGGTTTTACCCAAACCCATATCATCAGCTAAACAACCATTTAGACCCAAGGATTCTAGATAACGTAACCAGGAAACTCCACGCTTTTGATAATCACGTAACTGTGCTTTTAATTGTGGTGGGTTATCAATTAAAGCCAGTTCGCTATGATTATTTAAATGAGCCATCATTTCAGCCAAACTATCATTGGCATCAATTTCCAGACTATCGCCCTCTTCGGCTAGCTTTTGTAATAACTCATGAACGGATAAAGTCTCAGGCTGCTCTTGTTGCTGTTGCCAAAAAGCCAGCATTTCCTGCATTTTATCCTGATCTAATTCTACCCACTGCCCTCGAAAATAAACTAAGGACATTTTCATTTCGACCAGTTGCTGCC
>WTCN01000309.1 GCA_013138555.1 Methyloprofundus sp.
TTTAAAATATCATGTACAGCCTGCATATGTGTCGCGACTTCATCTTGGCTACCATCCAATTCACATAACAAAATAGCTTTGGCATCAGTGGGGTAACCTGCATGGATAAAATCTTCAGCCGCTCGAATGGCAAGTTGATCCATCATTTCCAGACCGGCAGGAATGATACCTGCCGCAATAATATTGGCGACGGCTGTGCCTGCTTTGACTACGTTATCAAAGGCTGCCAGTAATACTTGTACACACTCTGGTTTAGCTAGCAGTTTTACAGTCACCTCGACAATCACGCCAAGCATGCCTTCAGAGCCAGACATTAGTGCCAGTAAATCATACCCGGGACTATCCAGGCCATGACCCCCAATAGTGATTAGGTCACCCTCAATCGTCACTATTTTAATTTGCTGAATATTATGTAGTGTTAAGCCATATTTTAAACTATGTACCCCGCCTGAATTTTCTGCCACATTACCGCCGATAGTGCAGGCTATTTGCGAAGAGGGATCAGGCGCATAATATAGGCCTAGGTGATTCACCGCCTGTGAAATAGCAAGATTACGTACGCCAGGTTGAACATGCGCAAGACGTAATGGCGCATCAATTTCAATAATACGATTGAGTCTGGCAAGGCTCAGTAATAGCCCTTGTTTATAAGGTAAAGCACCACCCGACAGGCCAGTACCTGCGCCTCTGGCAATAACAGGTAAATCTATAGCGTTACACAGGCGTAAAATACTTTGTATTTGTTCGATGGAATCAGGCAAGACTACCATTAAGGGCATAACTCGATAAGCTGATAGACCGTCACATTCATAGGGTCTTAAGTCTTCCTCATGATGTAGTATTGAATCTGAGGGCATAATATGCAGTAACTGGCTCAGTAATTGTCGGCGATCTAGGCTGGGAAAGTCATGTTCAGTCGTCTGGCTCATATTGAAGTGCTAATTAAGAGTTAAGCAATGGTTAAAGACTTACTGTCAGAAAAAATCACGCACGATAGGCTACACAGTCTAACTAAGAAACCGAGCCTACATAAACATTATGTTCCTGAGTATGTAAGTTAATCAGTAGTTCAGCAAAAAAAATGGGTGAAATCGTATGTTGCGTAAGTTGATTGATGGGTAGCCATTCTACCCCAACTTGATGTTTGTCTGGGTCAGGACCAGAACTTGGGATGTATTCAACAGGTGTCTGGCATTGAATTAGGACTTCTAATTGATGGCGTGTATAGGGTTCCGGCTTAAGTTTGGGGATAAAAAAATCAGCAATATGCAATACGTCATAAGCTTCAACGGAAGTATTGATTTCTTCTTCGCATTCACGAATAACGGCTTGATGCAAGGTTTCCCCGGATTCCAAAGCACCGCCGGGTAGCGTATAACGAACACCCTCGGCAAGATTGTCTTTTTTGATTAACAGAATGTTGCCGTTTTGAATAATAACAGCACGTACGGTGATGCGGATGCCTGATTGTAGTTTATCCATTTGTTTGCTCAATAATGTTTGAACTATCTGTCGCGGTTTATGCTTTATTCTAAAGCACTGGAAAGTTATCAGCTTAAGGTGGGGCTTATAGTAGATGAAATTTGGCTTATTTTTTTACACGGTGTTCCCGTATTTAAAACTTGATCTTTGGGGGGCGTAGAAAAACGCGACCAGTTGCAAAATGTAGGATGGACACGCTATCGCTTTGACCATCCTACTTTACTTAAGCTACACGGCTAATTAGTCGTGATTACAATCTTCACCATGAACATGTTCACCATGAATATGGCCGTGCTCCATTTCAGTCTCAGTTGCAGGACGAATATCCATCACTTCGACATCAAAAGTCAGTTGCTCACCTGCAAGAGGGTGGTTACCATCAATAGTAATATTATCACCTTCTACTTTTTTGATCGTTACAATGGCAGGGCCATTACTTGAGTCTGCCTGAAATTGCATACCTACTGTGATATTATCAATGCCCTGAAACATTTCTTTGGATACCGTCTGAATCTGTTCTTCATTACGCTCGCCATAAGCATCTGCCGCTTCGATGGTTACTGTTAATTTGTCGCCAACTGATACATCGCTCAGTGCATTTTCAAGGCCAGGAATAATATTGCCAGCACCGTGCAAATAGCTTAAAGGCTCAGCGCCAATAGAGCTGTCTAATTTTTCGCCCGCTTTATTCGTTAAAGTATAGTGGATAGAAACAACAGGGTTTTCAGTATTTTTCATGAGTATTAAGTCTATAAAAGTTTAAGGAAAAATGGTTTTTTTATGAATCATCACTTTGCCTGGCAAGCTCGGTGAGTGAGTCAATTAAATCAGTAAAATCTTCTAAGTTATCCGTTCTAGCCGTTGCATGCGCAAGCTTGCGTCCTTTACGCGCAGCTTTATCATATAAATGTAAATGGACTTGAGATAAAGAAAGGAGTTTTTCACTCGCGGGTACATTGCCGATAAAATTTTGCATTGCCGCATAGCCTAGCGAATTTGTCGAGCCTAAAGGCATATCCATAATCGCTCTGAGATGATTTTCAAACTGACTGGTTTCAGAACCTTCAATCGTCCAGTGTCCCGAGTTATGAACTCGCGGAGCAAATTCATTGGCAATCAGTTGATCGCCGACAGCAAATAATTCCAAAGCGATTGTACCCACATAATCAAGTGCGGTCAGAATCGTATGAATATAGTTTTCAGCCTGCGCCTGTAATGGATCATTCTGGGTGTTTTTAGCTAAGCGTAAAATACCTTTATCGTGGGTATTTTCAGATAAGGGGTAATAGACCACTTCACCCGATACGCTACGGCTGGCAATAATGGAAATTTCCCGCTCAAAAGGCACAAAGCCTTCGACGACACACGGTGCATTTTTGACAGCTTGCCATGCATCAGCCAGGTCCTGCTCGCTGTGTAGCACGACTTGTCCTTTACCGTCATAGCCAAAACGGCGCGTTTTAAGGATAGCTGGATAGCCAATCTTAGGCATCGCCTGCTGCAGATCTTCCAGGCTAGATATATCAGCAAAAGTAGCTGTGGCAATACCTAAGTCCTGTAAAAAAGTTTTTTCAGTAATTCTGTCCTGGCCAATCAATAACGCTTTTGCGGGAGGATAAACAGGGGTATTTTGATTGAGAAAGTCAATGATTTCAACGGGGACATTCTCAAATTCATAAGTAATAATATCTGCTTCTTGCGCAAGCTGAGTCAGTAATGCCTTATCAGTGTAGTCACCGATCAGGTGTTTACCGACATCAGCAGCACAGGCAACAGGAGTAGGGTCTAAAAAGATAAATTTAAGTCCTAAAGGCTTGCCTGCCAGTGCCAGCATTCTTGCTAATTGCCCGGCTCCTAAGATACCAATAACCATTAAGCTGACTCCCGGGGGTCTGCATTAGCGAGTACTGTATCCGTTTGCTGCTGGCGAAAAGCATTAAGTGCTGCTTTATATTCAGTGTGTTTGTTGGCAATAATCGCCGCAGCCAGTAATGCCGCATTAATCGCGCCTGCTTTACCGATAGCCAGTGTCCCTACCGGAATTCCTGCAGGCATTTGTGCAATGGATAGTAAAGAATCCATACCATTCAGTGCTTTGGACTGCACGGGAACACCCAGTACAGGGAGTGATGTTTTGGCGGCTGTCATACCGGGTAGATGTGCAGCACCACCCGCGCCCGCAATAATTACTTCTAGTCCTTTGCTTTCTGCCGTTTCTGCATATTCAAAAAGCTTGTCAGGCGTACGGTGAGCGGAAACAACATCAACTTCAAAAGGAATGCCGAGTTGTTCCAGTTTTTCTGCTGCAAAACGCATGGTTTCCCAGTCAGATGTTGAACCCATGATAATACCCACTAATGCAGTCATGTGTCTCCTTGTCTATGCAAATAATACGCTGACGCTGTCGCGATAAAGTCGCTTCTTTGTTAGCAAAAAAACTCTTGATTATACATGTATTTATTGGGTTTTTAAATATATGATTAAGGGGCGCAAGGGCAAGCAGATTAAATCTTGAGTTGACTCATGAAATGTACTAGACTTAGATCAAATAATATTAAAGATAACTATCATGCCGTTTTATAGTCATTTTCCTAAATATTCGCACGGTAGGTTGGGGTGAGGCACGAACCCCAACACGATATTGCACAATAATTCAATTAATACCCTTTACTCATTACGGCACATTTTTTAGGCAAAACATTGAAATAACACCGTAACTATTGGGGGCGTATCTTACCGGAGCCTACATCACTATAGAGTATGTTATCGTTAATTTTCATAAAATTCTCCCTTGAAATATTAACGGTTTTTTAAAAATATGGGAGAAAGTAACGGAATTATTTTATGTATTCATTGTGTAAAAAATCATTATCTATTTTATTGTTATCCTTTGGGCTATTGAGCAATGCTTATGCGGCAGATGATAGCAAGCTAAATAAATCGAATAAATTATTTGATTTTGCTGAAGAAAGTTTTCCTGAATATTTTAGTCCTTCGGGCAGAGAGACTTTTGAGCTTGATGATTATTGGGTTCGGTATTTTTCTAAAACGGATACTTATATTGGGACATTAGGAGACGATGTTTATGTTTATGGGGATGTTTTTAATGGTTTGTTACATGTAGGAAAAATCAGTGATTTTATTACATTGGGTACGTGTGTTGATAATTTCCCAAAGCCTGCTTGTGATGGCAATAATGAGGTGGGAAAGCAGACAGGGATAAGTTTTCAATTTGAGTCAGGGACGAGTTGTAGTAGCTCGTTTCCAGAATATGAATATGACCCTGTAATTTCGGAGGAATTTAAGGGAGCATGTGGGTTCATTGAGTGTGGATCTTGTGCAACAGATTGGTAAATGTGATTTCGTAGAATACAGTTAAAACCATTTTTTCGAAGTGGTATATTTCTGTGAATAAATATTGTGAGGACACCGTAAATTGTTGGGGTTCGCAAGCTCACCCCCATACGCATCAACTTAAGAAAAGATTGATTCCAAATGATTGTATATAATAGCAAAAATAAAATTTTCCACAATCAATTGACTGACAAAATATTTGATGAGTATATTTACA
>WTCN01000049.1 GCA_013138555.1 Methyloprofundus sp.
GCCATAATAAAATTAAAATACCAATCGGCTTATCAAATCGAGCTAATAACCAGTACTGTTGCAACCTATCTAACACTATTTCTTTATTCACATCAACAACTCTAATCCAATAAAATCAATTACTTAACACATTAAACTTCATAAATTACATGAAATTTAAAAAAACTATTTGGCAAGCCTCTTGAAGTAGTCTATCATAATTATAAAGTCTTTTTAATTTATACACTTACAAAGACTACTTAATGTAACTTTTTTACATAACAAAGATTCAGGTGCGCTTATGTTACATATCGTCGATAATTTTCCGATCCAACACTCTTTTTTGCAATCAACTCACTCGGGTGATACTATCATTCTTAAGGATAACGCAGTCTATGCAGCAAAGCAGGAATACCTGAAAGAAGCGATGACTAAACGAACCTTTGCTCATCTTAATTTATGCGTCAGCAAAACAGACTTATTATTACGCAATATTTCAAACAATGAGTTAATTCGCGGCGTTGCAGTGGTCGATAATTTTGACGAATATCAAGACTGTCTTGCACAAGATATTGCGGTAAAATCCTGCAACTAAACCCGACCTAATAAGCAAGGGTAGAACGCCCCAAAAAATGCTCTACCCAGCATCTAGCATCACCTAAACCTTAGTGCGCAATAAGCTGATTAAATTTTCGATAAACGGGCTTTCTAATTTAGCCCTAACAGGAACAAACCAGTGCTGCTCTGATGCAAAAGCAAGGCACTTAACAGCATCTTTCTCAGTCATAAAAATAGCCTCCGCCCCTTTATAATGAATATCTTTTTCACTATAAGCATAATGATCTGGAAAACTATCTGTCTGGCAGTCTAATCCATATTGCTTTAATAAATTAAAAAAGCGTTGCGGATTACCTATCCCTGCCATGGCATGGCAATTTAATGCTTTAAATTCAATTAAGGCTTTACGCTCCTGAGTTTGCATATTAACCGCATAAGCTCCCTCTAATTGCATTGGAATTTCATTTTCTTCTGCTTCCCCACCATTGCAAATAACAAAATCGACTTCTCGAATACGCTCCTGTGGCTCACGTAGCGGTCCCGAGGGTAAACAAAAGTTATTACCAAAGCGACGCACGCCGTCAATCACAACGATTTCAATATCACGATGCAAAGCATAATGCTGCAAACCATCATCTGAAATAATGACATCACAAGCTTCACTGTCAAGTAATAGCCTCGCTGAATCTGCTCTAACCGGACCTACTGCAACAGGGCAATCAAGTTGTTGTGCAATCAATAGTGGCTCATCACCTACTTGCAATGCCTCACTATCCGCTGTCACTTTTAATGGCCAGGTCTCAGACTGGCCGCCATAGCCTCGACTAATCACCCCAGGATTAAAACCTGCTGCTTTTAACTGCTGAGCTATATAAATAACTAACGGAGTTTTTCCTGTGCCACCTAAGGTTATATTGCCTACAATAATAACCGGAACAGGTAATTTCTCGACGGGTTTAAACCCTTTTTTATACATCCAGCGTCTAAATTTAACCACATCAGTAAAAATAAATGATAGCGGCATAAGCCAGGTACCTACAAAATGGTCTTTATACCAGACTTCATTTAAAAACTTAGCCATTAATTTTTTCATAATTATTCTTTCTGGGTTGCAAAAGTGATGTTCTTAAAGCCTATATTAGCAGCAGTATCTAAAACAGAAATTGCTGCCTGCACAGGCGCATTGGCATCGGCATTAATAATTAGCGGAATGTTTTTATGCTGACTATAGGCTTGTAGTGCCTTGCTCAAAGTCTCTTTAGTACGATCATTTAATGCCTTATCATTAATAAAATACTGCCCTGACTTATCAATTGTCAATGTCAGTACTTTATCATTGTCCTTTTCTGCTGCTTGCCCTGCAGCTTGCGGTAACTGAACTTTTATCATCGTCTCTTTACTAAAAGTCGTGGTCACCATAAAGAAAATAAGCAATAAAAACACCACATCAATCATCGGTGTTAGGGAAATTTCTAGGGGCTGTTGTTTTTTATTTCGGAAATTCATTCTAAACTATCACGCGTACCATGAATAACTGCAATTAACTTTAAGGACTCTTCTTCCATATTTAACACATAAGCATCCACCAGTCCATCAAAATAACGATGAAAGATAACGCAAGGAATCGCCACTGTCAGCCCGGCAGCCGTAGTAATAAGTGCCTCGGAAATACCACCTGCCAATACCGTTGGATCACCGACACCATGACTGACAATGGCAGCAAACACCTTAATCATCCCAATAACGGTTCCAAGCAAGCCCAGCAAGGGAGTAATATTAGCAATCGTTCCCAGAGTATTTAAAAACCGCTCTAGTTTATGCGTGACTTGTCTCCCTGACTCCGCAATTGACTCCTTCATGACCTCACGGCCTAAATCACGATTCATTAAACCCGTTGCTAAAATCGTTCCTAATGGTGAACTATCTTTTAGATGTTTTAATGTCTTAACGTCCAGTTTTTTAGCTTTCGCAAGTTTCCAGACTTGCGATACCATCTTTGGAGGTAAAATTTTATTTTTACGCAAAGCCCAGAATCGCTCACAAATAATGCCCATTGCCATAATAGAACAAAATATAATCGGGATCATTAACAATCCCCCACTCTGTATTAACTCAAACACTAATTTTTCCTTTTCTATTGAAGAGTAGTCCTACCCATACAAACTCATTGACTTTAAACCGTATTATGACAATAAGCTTTACCTTTCCCCACCCAGATCACAGTTATAATATATGCCAGCATACTGAGTAGGGCTGCAAAACTGTAAACTAACTGGCCACCATAAACATCCCATGCATAGCCACTGTATAAGCCGCCCAGCATTCCCCCCAAACCAAAACTAAGACTACTATAGAGTGCCTGCCCCTTCCCTTGGTGATAGTGACCAAAATAGTTTTGCACCAGGTGTATTGCTGCCACATGCGCAGTACCAAAAGTAGCTGCATGCAATAACTGAGCGCAGAGTAATAGCACCATGTCACCCGCATACCAGGCAATCAACAACCATCTCAAAATAGATAATAGCCCACTCACTAACAAAATTCTGCGTAAAGAAACATACTTTAGCAATTTACGCATCAATATAAAGACAATAATTTCCGCTCCGGCACCGAGAGACCAAAGCATGCCTATCATCGTAGCCGAATAATCATACTGCTTTAAATAAATGGAAAAAAAGACATAATACGGTCCATGTGCCGCCTGTAATAACATATAGACAAACAAAAAGGCAATCACTTCAGGCTGTTTAACAATTTGCCAGATACCTACGGCCGCCTGACTTGCTTTCGCTGTTGTTACCTCAGGCGTGAGCAAGGAAATCAACCAGATACACCCGAGTAAGCCAACAATTAACCAGGGCAATAAATCTATGGGATACAAATCCAGTAAATACCCCACCGCTGAAACTGCCACTATGAAGCCTATCGAACCCCAGAGACGTATATGACTATATCGATGCGGCTGATCTTTTAGATGGTGTAGCGTTGCCGCTTCAAACTGTGGTAACGCTGCATTCCAGAAAAAGCTAAAACCGACCGTCACTAGCGCAAACCATTGAAAGGATTTCTGGTATAAAAACCCTGCAAATAAAAGCGTGGCAAAAAAAGAGGCAACACGAATCAATCTCAGACTTTTCCCGGTATGGTCAGCAACCCACCCCCATAGATTGGGTGCAATAATTTTTGTCCCCACTAATAAAGCCGTTAACTCCCCTATTTCAGCCGCATTAAAACCATTATTTTTAAGATACAAACTCCAGAAAGGCAAAAAGCCCCCCAGAGTCGCAAAATAAAAAAAATAAAATCCAGATAAACGCCAGTAAGGAATTCTAGTTTTCACTCAAGTGTTATAGTATTTATCATCATTAACGCAGCACTGGCAAAGTCGACTGTACATCGGCATTTTGCGCTCTATGGCGCAACAGATGATCCATTAATACAATGGCCATCATCGCTTCTGCAATCGGTGTCGCACGAATACCCACACAAGGATCATGACGACCTTTGGTGACTACCTCAATCGCTTCACCGTCGCGATTAATACTCCGCCCGGGTAAATGCAAACTAGAGGTAGGCTTTAAGGCAATACTGGCAACAATGTCCTGACCACTAGAAATCCCCCCTAAAATACCACCCGCATGATTACTTAAAAAACCATCCGGGGTCATTTCATCTCTAAAATCAGTGCCCTTACTATTCACACAATCAAAACCATCACCAATCTCTACGCCTTTAACCGCATTAATACTCATTAAAGCATGTGCCAAATCAGCATCCAGGCGATCAAAAATAGGCTCACCTAAACCAGGAGGAACGTTACTTGCTATGACATTGACTTTTGCACCAATAGAATCCCCCTCTTTACGTAACGCATCCATGTAGGCCACTAACTCTGTTTCCTTACTGCTATCGGGACAAAAGAATTCACTGTTATCCATTGCAGCCCAATCAACGTTTTCAACTTTAATAGGACCGAGTTGCGCCAGGTAGCCACGAATCTCTATACCGAACTGTTGCTTTAAATATTTTTTTGCAATCGCACCTGCCGCGACACGCATTGCCGTTTCTCTAGCAGAGGAGCGTCCCCCTCCGCGATAATCTCTAAAACCATATTTATGATCATAAACATAATCGGCATGACCCGGACGATAGGTTTCTGCAATATTGGCATAATCCTTAGACCGCTGGTCGGTATTTTTTATCAGCAAACCAATCGGCGTTCCCGTTGTTTTACCCTCAAACACACCCGATAAAATCTGCACCTGATCAGCTTCACGCCGTTGTGTCGTATGCCTTGAAGTTCCGGGTTTACGCCGGTCCAGATCTCCCTGCAAATCAACTTCCGTGATCTCCAGTCCAGGAGGACAGCCATCAACGGTTGCACCTAACGCAATGCCATGACTTTCACCAAACGTCGTGACTGTAAATAATTTTCCTATCGTATTACCTGACATACTTAATCCAATGCCTTCTTAAAGTGTTTATTAAATTGAAATACCTGTTCAGCAGTAAGTAAAAATACACCATCACCGCCCTGTTCAAAATTTAGCCAATAAAATGGCACCTCAGGGAATTGTGTTTGTAATGTCTCCGCACTACTCCCGACCTCCACAATTAAAATACCCTGCTCACTGATATACTCTGCGGCATCAACTAGAATCTTGATCACCAGATCCAGCCCTGACTCACCGCCGGTAAAGCCCATTTCCGGTTCTGCATGAAACTCGGCAGGGAGCCGCTCCCACTCACTAATGGCGACATAAGGCGGGTTAGACACAATTAAATCATACTTATGCGCTGGCAATGCCTTAAACAAATCTGAATGATACAATGTTAACTGCTCTTCTAGCTCATGTTTAGCAACATTAATTTTAGCAACTTCCAGTGCCTCTTCCGACAAATCCACAGCATCAACCAGCGCATCAGGAAAGGCATAGGCACAGGCAATCGCAATACAGGCACTCCCCGTACATAAATCCAGGACATGCTGTATTTGCTCGGCTTCAACCCAGGGTGAAAATTGCTCACGAATTAATTCGGCGATAGGTGAACGCGGGACTAAAACTCGTTCATCCACATAAAAAGGCAGCCCAGCAAAAATAGCCTCATGCATCAGATAAGCCGAAGGAAGTCGCGTCTTAATACGCTGATTAATCAGCTCAACGATTTTGTGACGTTCATCGACAGTCAACTGTGCACTAAAATAGCTTTCAGATAAATTATAAGGTAGGTGTAAACTATGTAAAACCAGTGCTGCCGCATCATCCAACGCAGTGACTGTACCGTGGCCATGAAACAGTTCTGCCTCGGCAAAACGACTGGCTCCCCAACGAATATAATCCCTTACTGTGCTTAAAGTCTGGATTGTTTGTTGCATATGATATGAGTGATATAAGAATTGTACTTTGAAACGTTCAATTTTAAACTATATCTGCCTGTTGTATGGCAACATTCATTAAAATTATCGCTGATACGCTATTTCCTCCCTTAGGAATCAGACTAAATAAAACCCGATACTTGTGTAGCCCGTATGGAGCTTGCGGAATACGGGAAAGTGAGTGCGCTGCTCTTCCTGTATTCCGCAAGCTCCATACAGGCTACATTAGAACGTAGACTTTCGGATATTATTAAATCCGCACTTCTTAGCATTTTCTGGCTTAGGTCTTTATTGCAACGCACAAAAACTGACAGCGAAAGAATATAAATCCAGAAAGTC
>WTCN01000149.1 GCA_013138555.1 Methyloprofundus sp.
AAACAGTAGGTATAAAATCAATACCGGAGATAACAAAACGACAGCGCTTGTGTTGCTAATGTTTGCCAGCATAGTTTAATTCCCGTCAGGATTACTGATTAATAAACAAAGTAAACTCGCTCAAACATATACAACACAGCGCTCTTTTAACAACAAGAAAAGTGCACAAGATGCGCTTCGTGTTTCAGCACATCCTATATTGTTCACCCACGTTTAACATTTTTTGCAGGTTCGATCACTACGTAGCATATGCCAGAAAACCTTTTTTTAAATTGCTCACTCTTTACTTTCATAGACAGCCATTAATGCACAGGCTATGATACATAGCCATATAAAAGGAGACTCTTATGCCTGGTACTATTGCTGCAATTATTATTACTGTCCTGTTTTTCAGATCCGCACTGGATTTGGGTAAAAACCCTGTCAACATGGCTTTGTCAGGTTTTTTAGCATTTTTTATTCCCGCCCTACTCTGGACCTACTTTATTACACCAGGATTAAAAGATACTCTGGCTCATGATCCCAGCAACTCACTACTTAAGTTTACTGCCAACTATGCCTATGTCATCCTTGGTTCTGCCTGTGCAAGCTGGGTCTGGTTTAAAATTTTCAAAAACAAAAAGCAAGAAGATTAATGCTATCCCAGAACACGACTTATCACTTTAGGGAAAGTCTATATGCTGGCCAGAAAATGCCTTCATACTGACGTTGCCAAAGTTGCTGAGTAATATTTCGTTGCTTTAAAGAAGTATAGGAATAATGATATTGCAGGGCACGGATATACAGAGGCGGCTTATCAGGAAATGGATTATTAGCGAGTAAAGATAAAACCTGCGGAGAGCCATCCAGTAATTTATTCAGAAATTTTTCAAACCATGAATCTTTCCGAGGTGGACTTAGTGCTGCAAACCACATCTGCCAATCCAGCCTTGGCTGGTGAGGAATATTCCAGCCTGATGCACGCTTCAGGTCTCCTGGTTTATACTTGAATTCATAGTCAGTCCAGTGCTGAGCATCATTAGACCCCTGCACGATAATTTCATTACGTTTTGTGGTCATAACGGCGAAAGGACCGTAATTATTGACTACAGAGAATTTAGATGTTGTTCTAAGCAATGATTTCAGCGGACTAGTCAGCGGCATATGCGCATGAAACAGCCATATATGAGTGGCACATACCAGAATCACCAGACTTGCCCACAGTCCTGCACAAGCGTTAGCAATATCTCCCGGTATAGTGGCTTTCTTCTGCACAGCTAAAATCAGCCGCTGTGGCAATATTTTTGCAATATCCTGATCCTCCAGCAGAAATAAACACAGCAAAATAACTAATAAATTGAAGAAAGTATAGTTACCAGTAAGTATAATGATGCCTTGCAGCATGATGAATGCGCAGCAGGCAAAAAGCCGCAAGCGCCTTGGAAAAAAAACAAAAAAAGGCACTACCAGCTCGATAAAAAATACGCCACCAACACATAGCTTATGAAACCACTCAGGTAAATGAAAGGCATAGTAGGCAAGAGGAGTAGGAAGAGGCTGGGTTTCATAATGAAAATTTAAAGCTGTCAGGTTTGCCCAGGAAGTATCACCACTAGCGATTTTAACAACCCCACCCATAAACATAAAGCGCGCTAACAGCCAACGAAATAACAGGATAACAAAACCCGAACCCCAGGTGAGAAAAATAGCTAGAAAGCCAATCTCAAGCAAAAAAACATCCCATTGAAAATGAGTAAAATCCTGACCGACCTCAACAATTGACAAGTACAAAACATAAGCCACGATCAATGAACTACGGGTAAAAATATCCAACAACAGCAGACAGGCGACTGCCATTCCGAGATAACAAACCCAGTTGAGCATAGTATCTGAAGCATTAATCCAGAAAATCGTCGGCATCTGCCAGAATTTCTGCTGTTGATAAAAATGCTCAATTAGCGTTAATTTGTCTATAGCGGGCAATATCCCATAACTACCCACCAGCCCCTCTACCTGAACCGCCATCGAAGCAAAGGCGGCAAAATAGATAAGTGCCAAACCACGCAAAAATACCCAGCTCAATAGCACAGAGTCGGTGCCAGTACGGTTTAAGAACTCTTTAGAGAATACCTTCATGACTGCCGATCAATACAACCCTGGTTTAATTGACAAGTAAAACCCAGGCACAGACTTAAGGCTTTTCTCCTTCAATGTTCAACAACCAGCCATCATTAACTTTACAATTATTTGTCCCTTTTGCTTTTATATCAACTCTAGCATAAGTACCCTGCAGGGAGGCCGGCAGCTTTCCAGTAACCGAATAGCTATTATTTATTTTATTAATTGTCACTTCAACAGGCAGTTTTTTTACGCTTACTTCGATAGTTTTTGGGTTCGTTAGTGCTGAAGCAACAAATGAAAACTCGGATTGAGCAGCCACCACTGCCAGGTGAGGGGGTGAAAATTGATTGATTTTAGGTTTATTACAAGCCTTTTTGCTACTGCTACTGCTACTGCTCCCATAGGCCGATGCATTTATACTGAAAACTGTGAGTATAAAGACCATTAATAATTTAATCGTATTCATAAAGCCTCCAAAAAAACGTTAGTGCGCTTTCATCGCATTATAAAAATAAGTTGCTGCCGTGCAATAGGTCTTTTAACCTTTTTCTGATAAGAGAGCAAGTAATTTTTAAGCTAAGGAGACATTATTCTGGAAAAATACTGGAAATTAGGGCATCTTTTATTTTATGATCTCGGTCATTTCTGAGTTATTTTATCGGGAATTTCTAATCTGAACTCTGCTTATTCGTTGGAAAATAGGGGATAGGCTACGATTAAATGACAACAAAAATAATTTTTAATCGTGGTCTACCTATTATCCTCGGAGCATAAGCTTTAGCCTACAAATAAAAAGTTACTCATGACTCTATTATCATATCCGAAATCAGTCTAAAATTAACACTTTGATTCAATGTAATATAAAGTAGAGACTAATTTAACTCAGGAATAGAAGCAGCATGAAACAACAAGCTATTACCGGGTGTATTCTTGGAACTGCCGTAGGTGATGCGCTAGGACTTCCCTATGAGGGAATGAGCGCCAAAAGAACTGCTAAATTTTTCAGGCGGCCAGCCAAACATCACCTAATCATGGGTAAAGGTATGATTTCTGACGACAGCGAACATGCCTGTTTTGTCGCTCAGGCATTAATTGCATCATTGAATAACCCTGACCGCTTTGAAAAAAAACTAGCCTGGTCACTGCGTTGGTGGTTTTTGGGATTACCCGCTGGAGTGGGGCTAGCAACAGCTAAATCAATTATCAAATTATGGCTAGGGTTTCCTCCTCGTTATAGTGGTGTTTTCTCTGCCGGCAATGGGCCTGCAATGCGTAGCCCTTTACTTGGTGTCGTGTTTGCAGATGATATAGAAAAAATTAAAACATTTGTACAGCGCTCCACCCGAATTACACATACAGACCCCAAAGCTTACTTTGGCGCTCTCACCATTGCATTAGCAGCGCAACAAAGTACATTAGATACAGAAACTAATCCGTCAAAATTCCTTCTCCTAGTCACTAAAACTCTGGAAAATGAGCCAAGTCGTGAATATGAACATTTACTTCAAACGGCGGTGGATTCTGTACATCGCGGTGAATCATTAAATCAATTTGTAGAACTAATTGACTGTAAAAATGGGATTTCAGGTTACATCTATCATACTGTCCCTTGTGTCATTCATTGCTGGCTCAGGCATCAACAAGATTTTCAAAACGGATTGGAAGAGCTTATTGCTGCGGGCGGTGATACCGATACAACGGGAGCAATTTTCGGTGCTATCTGTGGAGCAGGTGTTGGTAAAGCAGGTATTCCCGAGGCATGGATAAGCGGTATTATAGACTGGCCACGTAGCACTTCTTATATGGAAAAACTGGCAATACAATTAAACCATTCCTGCACGGGTAATCAATCAATTAAACCACCCCGCTACTTCACTCCTGCAATATTAATTCGCAACCTGTTTTTCTTATGTATTGTATTACTGCATGGTTTCAGAAGGCTGCTACCTCCATACTAACTATAATAGGGTATAGGCTTCGCTTGATAAGCTAACCCAACCTTGTATAATCAACACCAACTAGTG
The DNA here is from genome assembly GCA_013138555.1 of Methyloprofundus sp. Taxonomy (GTDB): domain Bacteria; phylum Pseudomonadota; class Gammaproteobacteria; order Methylococcales; family Methylomonadaceae; genus Methyloprofundus. The sequence goes on from WTCN01000149.1 coordinate 4,125, forward strand.
CAAGCTATGCATGTCTATTTGCAAAATAAAATAGCCGATGCCTTTTCTAGTGCAACAAACCGGGCTAGGTGAAGGTACAAATTGATGATTTCCTAAGCCTACCTTATAACGCCATCACCTTAGTAAAATACAACCTAAAGATCGCACAATAATGAAGTTTTGGCAATCAAGACATAATCCTCAATGTAAACTTTCTCAACAGGACTTGCTAGATATTAGCAAGGAAATCATCCAGACATACGCACCACATGAACCCCATTATCAACCAGAGCTAGTGCTTATGCCTGTTGACCCAATAAACCTTTATGCTTATTGGAAACTAAAAGATAACAAAACTGATGATGCAAACAAGCATGTTGACAAACAACTGCTATTGAAAATTTACTCAATACCTGAAATCAGCGAACATTCCAATACGCTACAGTTTAGCTTTGAGATCAAGGTGGATGGCTTTCGGAATCAGCAAAAAGTACATTTACCCGTTGCCGCAACAGCCTATTCCGCTGTTATTGGTGAAATCAACGCAGATAATAGCTTTAGTACTTTGGCGACTGCCAATACCATCCATGTTCCACGCGAAAATCCGGTATCTGATAATAATGCAAATAAGCGTAAGAAAATATTACAAATCAACAAAATAAATAAAAACAATTCTACTCCCGAAGTCAGCACACAAAACACAGACTTTGAAACATTTATTGTGAAAAATTTTAATGACTATGGCTACGATTTAACGGTATATCATCATAAATCTGTTCAGGAATTTAAAAACTTTTTAGCAAAACAAGGTATTAACACTCAGTTGAGCAGCAGCAAAAAAACAAATACGTCTAGTCAGGGACGGTTTTTATAGTGGCTATGAACAAAGGCTTTCTAAGTATCATTTTACATGCACACTTACCTTTTGTGCGTCACCCGGAGTATGACAGCTTTTTTGAAGAAATCTGGTTATTTGAAGCGATTACCGAGTGTTATATCCCGTTAATTCGCTCACTTGAACGCTTGCATAAGGATAAGGTTAACTACCGCTTAACATTGTCACTTTCACCGTCACTTATTTCAATGTTAAGTGACAGCTTATTACAATCGCGTTACCTGCTTCATCTTGATAAACAGCTAGAGCTGGCCGAAAAGGAAATTATCAGAACGCGGGGTACGGCTGATTATCAAAAACTAGCCCGGTTATACCGACGCTTGTATCTGGATACGCGAGATATTTTTGTTAAGCAGTATGACTGTAACTTATTATCGGCCTTTAAGAAATTTAATGCTAGCGGAAATCTGGAGTTGATCACCTGTGCGGCTACCCACGGTTTTTTGCCCTTGCTAAATAAGAGTGAGGCCGCAGTACGCAATCAAATCAATACCGGAGTAGAAACCTTTATATCTCATCTTGGTTTTTCACCTGCCGGTTTCTGGTTACCGGAATGCGGTTATTACCCCGGCCTGGAAGAGCACCTGAAAAATGCTGGGATTCATTATTTTTTTGTTGATACGCACGGTATTGAGAATGCCAGCAAGCCCCCAAAAAATGGTATCTATGCACCGCTGAATTGCGGCAATAATGTCATGGCATTTGCCAGAGACCCTGAATCCTCACGTCAGGTCTGGAGCTCCAAGGAAGGCTATCCGGGGGACTATGATTACCGCGAATATTACAGTGATATTGGTTTTGACCTTGATTTGGACTATATTGCCCCCTATATTCTGGACGAACATATTCGTATCAATACCGGAATTAAATATCATCGAGTCACTGGAACTGACCTTCCCAAGGAAGTCTATCAGCCTAAAAAGGCCTTACATAAAGCACAGTTGCATGCACAGGATTTTATCAACAAACGTCAGCAACAAATTGACCGGCTGACTAATGATATGGACCGCCCGCCGCATATTGTATCGCCTTATGATGCTGAATTATTTGGCCACTGGTGGTTCGAAGGGCCGCAATGGCTAGAGTGGGTGTTGCGTTTTGCCGATAGCAAGACTAACGCTATACAGACCATTAGCTGTGCTGATTATTTAAATCAGCTCTCGACACATCAAATAGCAACACCGTCTGCCTCAACCTGGGGCGATCAAGGCTATTCCAATTTCTGGATTAATGAAACTAACGACTGGATCTACCCATTATTACACCAGGCTGGAACAGATATGGAGAAACTTGCATCCATTTTTCAGAGTGTCAAGGCAACTCCATTGCAGGAAAGAGCGTTAAATCAGGCGGTACGTTCATTATTACTGGCTCAGGCATCGGATTGGCCTTTTATCATGCAAACGGGTACAACCGTTGAATATGCCAGAAAACGTATCACCGATCACTTAGCGCGGTTTAATTATTTACGCGATAGTATCCGCCAAAATGCAATTAATGAACGGTCTCTGTCTGCGTTAGAAGTGCTGGATGATGTCTTTCCAGACGTTGATTTTCACAATTATAATTTATAAGACGGAACAGGTTCTCTTACAAAAAAAAGTAGGGTGGGCAACGCTTTTTTGCCCACCATCAGGGGCTCATTACGGTGGGCAGAAAAGCGTTGCCCACCCTACGAGCTAAAAAACCACTAAAATAGTGCGCTATAAAAAAAATAAACAAACCCTATCAGCGTTATTCTTGTATATTGATTATTTCATGGTTTAGCAATAATATTAACGCTAGCAAGGAGTACTATAAACAATGAACAAATTTAAACTACTCTATGTAGAAAATGTAATCTTTCGCAAATCAAAACAGCTTCAACAGCAATTGACATTTTTTATGTGGCTAGAAAATATCGGTTACGACAAACAGGTAGATATTATCTGGGCTGGTGAGGATGGTGCCTGGCATATTTTGCCCGCCGAATTTCACAGCACTCTGGGGCATGATAAAGAATATTGGTCTGCGAGCATTACTCTAAGTTTAAGCAAAGAACAGTCGCTACCAGGAAATATTCAGTTTAGCTTGCGTTACCGGGTTTTGGGTGCAGAGTATTTACTCAATAATGCTGGTCATAACTACTCAAGTGAAGCAGACTCGGGCATTAAACTGGCAGATCAGCAGCCTTTACTCAATGTTGCTTTTGCAAACCAGTTACAACCCAGTCAGAAAAGCCTTTTAATCACTGCTGCTGTCGACCAGTCTTTTAACGCTGAAAAAGTCACTCTCCACTGGACCACTGATAACTGGAAAACAGTCAAGAAAACGGCCTGCCAGTTTAAACGCAATCATTGGGATAAAACACTACAGAGTCATGCGCGTAACCCCAACCAATATGGCACTCAACTGTGGACTGGAAAAATCACTCATGCTGAATTATTTAATTTAAAATATGTCATCAGCTGTGAAAATAACCAACAAACCGTATGGGACAATAATGAAGGGCATAATTATTCATTTCAACGTGAACAACTCAAAGTTCTGATACTGAACTTACATTGCTATCAGGAAGAAAATCAGGATGAAAAATTTACCACCATTGCCAGGGCAATTGATGAGCTGGATGTTGATATAGTATGTTTACAAGAGGTAGCAGAATACTGGCGTGATGGACAGGGGGATTGGGAATCTAATGCAGCGAAAATTATCAATGACCGCCTGATCGAACCTTTTCATATGCACACCGACTGGTCTCACCTAGGCTTTGATAAGTTTAGAGAAGGGGTTGCAATATTAAGTCGTTACCCTTTATCTAATCATGAATCTCGCTATGTATCAGACAGTCATGATGCCTATAATATTCATTCAAGAAAAGTAGTCGCCGCCTGTGTTTTTGTCCCTTATATTGGACTGATTAATGTTTTTTCTGCCCATTTAAGCTGGCTAGAAGATGGTTTTCAGGAGCAGTTTCAAAGATTACACGAATGGGCTGAGCATATTAACACTGATGATGTTAAAGCGACCTTGTTATGTGGTGATTTTAATATAACAGCGGGATCAAATGGCTATAAACTGGTCGTTGATTCAGGGGAATATCAGGATCAGTTTTTAGCCATTAATAAACAAGGTGTTTTTAATAAAATATTTAAGGTTAACGACCCCCACTGGCAAGACCTGTTAGCAGATGATTACCGGATTGACTACATATTTATGAATAAAAATAGCGCGTTAAAGGCGACATCCGCCAATGCTATTTTTACTGCCGAGGATTATGGCCGTGTCTCTGATCATTGTGGATATTTAATGACATTTGAATCCCTTTAATAAAAACAATAAAAAGGAAATGCTATGCAACAAATAGCTGAACATTATGCCAAGCCACTACATGCCGAACTGGGTGGTTCATTTGCACGAGTGAATGACTTCAATCATAAGTTTTTTTTACGCTGGGGGAAAATAGACTTTGAAATGTTTCATGGCGACCAGGTTAATCTAAAAGTCGTCTTAAAAGTCTATCGTCAGCATAATATTTGCGAAACTTATATCGTTGATACCGATGCCTATGATATTAGATGGAATCACCATAGACGACGCACCAGAGACTTCTATATACACCCTTTTTCCAATTCATTCGGGGTTATTAATTGCGTCAAGTTTTCCTTTCTTATTCATCAAGGTGAGCACTCCATAGCGTCAGAAAAAGAATATATTTTTATGGACTGGGGTCAGCTGCATAGCGACTCTGATACCCCTCAATATAGAAATATAGATAGCTTGCATGCTACCCAAAATCACTATCATACTTATGAATTGCAGGCTCATGAATTACAAAGTGATGTGGACTGGATAAATCATCATTTTGAATCCTTACATCTAGTGCCTAAATTTACTAAAGGCCAACCCAACCACCCCTATCATCCTAAACGTTATATTCACGATCTGATCGATAAGGTAATCCATTGTAAGCATGAAAGCCCTGACAGGCTTTGTACCGTTAAAGTCAGTGTTGATTGTATTGATGATGCAGACTTTGCAAGCCACTTGATTCATGCCAGTGAACAGGGAGTTCTGGTACAGTGCATTGTGGACTGGCGAAAAATGACTATGACCAATAGTGATAACTATGCCCGTTTAAAACGCGCGGGGGTTGAGTTGATTGGTGTGGTCTGTAGTCCTGACCACCATTTGATCGAAGTAGAGCCTGATATGCATACAAAATTCATTATTTTTAATGATGAGGATTGTATTTTAGGGTCATTTAACATTACTTTTGATCGCTGGTGGGCAAACTGGGAATCTGGAATGACCTTTCATTCCAAGGGTATGTGCCGCCTACTGGATAATATTTTGCAGAGTCAACGGGGCGGAGTGATTCAGCGCTATGGCATAGACCCATACAGCCAGTTTAATTTACTTTATACCTTTGGCAGGCATACCATGCAAAGTGGTGAAAATTACCTGCCCCATCATGCTATCCTGGCTGAAATTAACCGCGCCCAGCATTCAATTAAAGTCAGTTTGTTTTTGATTGGCGAATTGTTAGGTCATTATAATGATAGTGTCATTTGTGCCTTGGTTAATGCAAAAAACAGGGGTGTGTATGTGCATATCCTGTTTAATGGCCATCTAGCCCGACAAGGTAAAGTAGGTATTGAACGCAGCATGGAAGAGGAGTTAAACCGGCCCTTACTACCAGTGATAGAGCGTTTAAAATCCTCAGGTGTCATTGTAGGTCTGGTGTATGGTCAGGATGACCACCCGATCCCCTACTCTCCTATTCATTCTAAATACTGCATTATTGATGACTATATTGTTATTGATGGCAGTTTTAACTGGTATAACACCTCGGTTTTCTCACATGATTTAGTGATCATTGCAGCGAACCATGAAGTAGCAAAGCCTTATTTATATGAATTTGAACAAATGCAACAATTATTCAGAATTTATTGATATTGCGTAGGACCAAGATTAGGAATAGTTTGCAAAGTATCAGGCAAGTGCATTGCAGAGGATGAGAAAAATCGTAGGCTGGGTTAGATTTGCAAGCGAAGCGTAGCAAACGTAACCCAGCATTTTATGCAAACTCACGAATGCTGGGTTACGCTAACCTATGTGATAGGCCAGGACTATTTAATTCACATGCGCCACGGGTGTTCTGGCAAATCAGCAAGTCCAGCGACCTCAACACCTGCCAGAGCCACCATATGATCATTCTCGACAGAACTACCACTCACTCCAATAGCCCCGATAAGAACCCCCTCTTTATTGACAATTGGCAGTCCACCGGGAAAGGTAATTAATCCGCCATTAGAATGCTCAATGCCAAACAGTGGCCCTGCCGGCTGGGAAAGTTTACCAATCTCACCTGTCGGCATCCCAAAGTAACAGGCGGTTTCCGCTTTCTTGATGGCAATATCAATACTTCCTACCCAGGCATTATCCATCCGGGCAAAGGTTTTTAGACTGGCTCCAGAATCCACCACCGCAATACACATCTGGGTATTGGTTTCCTGAGCCTTTTTAATCGCAGCCGCAACGATAAGCTGGGCTTCATCATATGATACATGCATAGTCTTCTCCTTCTATTAGAGCCTTATAAGGCTGAATATTGTGGGTTCTCCCGCTATTAATAGCTGCTTATACTTCTTATACGCCAGTTTAAATCATTTAGCAATTTAAGTCTGATCGCGGTGAAGCATAGACCTCTGATTGATTCACAGGTTTAGAGGTTTTCTTAAATGCGCGTTAGCTAAAATAGTCCAATGCTAATTCAGTTGCACTCGGATAATTAATTTTTCCCGTTGCCAGTACCGAGACATGTTCTACATGCATAAATTTTTTCGGTAAGTTGATGCTCGGAATGCCCTGTACAAGTGCGTTGAGTTCTTTACTATTGGCATTTTTCTGCGTGGTAATCAGCACTAATTGTTCGCCTTTTTTCTCGTCAGGAATACAAACGATCACATTTTGTGCGTCAGGCCAGATATCGTTAATAATCTGCTCGCTAGCCGTTAAGGAAATCATTTCACCCGCAATTTTTGCAAAGCGTTTACTACGTCCGCGAATGCTAACATATCGCTCTTCATCGACATGCACGATATCGCCGGTGTCATACCAGCCCTCCCCGTAAATTGATGCAGGTGGGATGAGTTTCCCCGGATTATCTGCTAACAGGTAACCTTGCATAATATTTTCACCGTATAGGTGTAACTTTCCTGCATTTTCAATGCCTGGGATATGCTCTAATTTATATTGCATATTAGGCATTAAACGGCCTACCGTTCCTGCCTTATAAAACATAGGCGTATTAACAGCAGCAACAGGGCTGGTTTCTGTTGCTCCATAACCTTCTAGTATACGAATACCAAATTTATCTGACCATAATTGACGCGTATTCTCATGGAGTTTTTCTGCACCTGCAACCACATAGCGCATATTAAAAAAATCATAAGGATGTGCTTTTTTACCATAAGCTGCTAAAAAAGTATTAGTGCCGAAAATGATCGTGGCATTTGTTTCATAAGCCATTTCCGGAATAATGCTGTAATGCAGTGGCGATGGATAAAAGAACGTGGTCATACCATTCATGATTGGCAGCATAGTCCCCACTGTAAAGCCGAAAGAATGGAACATGGGAAGAAAATTTAACACGGTATCCTGAGCATTAAAGCTAATACGCGCAGAAACCTGCTGATGATTGGCTAATATATTTCTATGGGATAGTACAACACCTTTAGGTGTACCTTCTGAGCCTGATGTAAAAAGTACTACCGCTGGGCTGTCAGGGCTATGTTGGATACGTGGATACCATAAATGCGCAGTTTTAGCTTGTATTAAAGCGGTCAGTTTATTAATTATTCCGATATGCCTGGCTAAATCTTCTAAATAAACAAGATTAACCTGTGTGGATAGTTGCTCGGCATCGTCATGAAATTTTCCCAGCTCAATAAAACGGCGTGATGTTAATACCGTTTTGACTTGTGCGGTATGGCAGGCAGAAAGCATTCCGCTGGCTCCCGTCGAATAATTGAGCATGGCAGGGACACGCTCATACACTTGCAAACCTAGAATAACATTTAAGGTTTTAGAGCTATTAGGTAAATAAATACCAACATTTTCACCTTTTTCAGTGATTTTTGTTAACGCATTACCTATTGCTAAAGAACGTGTTATCAGAGTGTTATAAGAGAGAGGAATACGCTCTAAATCTTCTGCGACAGTATGCTTTCCTCCATGAATATGTTTAGCGTCTAGTAAAGCAGAAAACAGAGTTTTCTGATAGCGACCTGTTGCAAACATCATGTCTGTCATAATGTCAGTCAATATAAGCCCGGATGCATGACGGCGAGCTTTTCCACGTAACTCTTTGGCAACAACAATTTTTGTCGGAGGTAATATTTGCAGAGTAATTTTAGGAAACCAGCGTAAGCGTACAATATTCTGCAAACGTGAAAAATGTGTATATTGAGCGCCTTCTATACGGATGGGTAGGATAGTGGCATCTGATTTATCTGCAACCATGCCTGTACCATCATATATTTTCATTAATGAACCGGTAACGGTGATCCGCCCTTCTGGAAAAATAACGGTTTTACTGGGCTTCTGTAAATAATGAATTAAGTTTTTTAAAGAGATTGGGTGGGTTGGGTCCATGCGAAAAACATGGGACAAGCCGAGAAAAGGTTTTAACCACCAGCGCTCAGCAATATTGCTATTAATAGCAAAAGTGATTGTATCAGGTAAAAATACACCCAGTAATAAGGGGTCTAAAAAGGAGGTATGATTAGCGATAATAAGTACACGATCCCCGGCTTTTGTATAATTTTCCAAGCCTTGAACTTCAACCCTATAAAGAAAAGTAAGTACCTTATGTAAAATTATTTTTAACATATTTTTCCGGTTTAGCTGCTGTAGAGCGGGCTTTAGTCCGCTAATTTATGTATGACAGTATTATAACATTCGCAAGCAGGCTAAAGTCCGCTCTACTGTTATTAGCTATTTTGATATTTTTTTGCTGCATAGTTTATACAGATAAAAATAAAAAATTGCACACCAAAAATTAGATTAGCCATTAATAGATGTATAGGCTGTGCAACAGGGGGCATGCCTAGACGATCTAAAGAAACCCCGGCAAGAATTGCAGTAATAATAAGGCCGACCAAAGCATAGGCAAGACGTAATAACAAGCTGGTTTTATCGACTGCCTGGTACACTTTCCAGGCTAACCATAGGTTGGTAAATAAAATAATCGCTGAAAACGAGCGGTGTATGTAAAAGATAATAGGAAAACTATCGCGCCAATACTCTCTGTCTATATAGTTATGGTGTGTTGCAATTAAATCAACGGCTTCTCTCACCTGAGTTCCCATAGCAACTTGTACAAGCGTAAAGCCCATAGCAATTTGTAAAACAATTTTAAATTTATCAGGTAATTGCGTAATATCAATTTGTTGCAATAAGTCGTTTTGTGAACGGGCAATCGCATAGATTAATAAGGCAACGATAAATAAAGCCAGTAGCATATGCGCGGTTATCATCAATGGATGCAAATGGGTTTTTACCACCACGGAACCTAACCAGCCTTGAAAACCGACTAATAGAAAAACAGCCAGGGATAAATAAAAGACGGCTTTATCTGTTTTCAGGTAGGCACGAGAAGCCCAGAGTGTTAACAATATTAAAAAACCTATCGTCACACCCGTTAAGCGATTCAGATATTCAGTCCAGGTTTTAACGACATTAAAATCGGTATTTGCATAACCGACTGCATAAATTTCATGGTAGTTCTCCGGCAATTCCGCCTCACTGGTCGGTGGAATAAGCTGACCAAAACAGGTAGGCCAGTCGGGACACCCCATGCCTGCACCAGAGGCTCGGACGATGCCCCCCACTAAGATAACAAAATAAACAGCGAATATGGTTAATATGCCTAAACGCCTAAAGCGTCGTGCAGTTTCTGGACTCATAAGTTTATATCTGGAAAGTGAGTTTGAACTCTTTATAACACCTTTTATGATAAGGTTATATAGCGATCAACTTAACGCGGGACAGGAGATATTTTACCGTGTAGGTTGGGTTAGCTTGTTAAGCGTCAGCGCAACAAGCTAACCCAACATTTTCGGATACATAGCTCGGTTAATTGAATTGTTGGGTTGCCAAAAAGACAGCAACCCAACCTACGATATTTGTCCCGTCTTTAAGTTCATAGCCAGTTATGTTAATTTAATTTAAAGTAATTTTAGCGTGATTTTGCTTATTAAGCTGTAGATTTTTTGCATCACGCGCCTGGTCTTTTAGCACAACAAGTAGCTGAGTGCTCGTTTTTTGTTGCGTTGCCAATATGACCGTGCCGACAGAACCGGACTCATCTTGAGCCTCTGAGATTTCTTCCCCCGGGGAAATATTAACGTCAGTTGTGCAACTGGCCTGATACATAGCACGTTTATTTTTTCCTAAATAATGTGTTCGGGCAACAATTTCCTGCCCTGTATAACAGCCCTTATCAAAACTAATCGCATCCAGTTTATCCAGGTTAAGCATTTGTGGTACAAAGCTTTCTGTCGTTGCTGTGCCTAACCAGGGAATACCCGCTTGAATATCCAGTCCTAACCAGGCATTTTCATTAACCAATGTTATTTCTTGTTGCTGTAGCAACTCATTGCTGAATGCAATCGTTTGCTCGGGACTACTAATAAAAAGAAAGCTGTTTTTTAGTTGTGGATAAGCATATAAGTTGCTTTGTAACTCAAGTTCAGCATTATGTATACCAACGATGCATAATTCATTACTTTGGTCTATTAGTTGTACGTCAGAGCGTAAAACGTACATTTGTAGTTTTTTTCTGACCGTATCAAGTAAATCGCTAGGCAGAATGAGCAAAAAGCCGTCTTGTTGTTTAATGATAATAAAGGTACTGATAGTACGACCTTTTGCATTGCAATAAGCACCTAAACGAGGTTCGCAATCAACTAGCGCTTTAATATCACAGGTGGTCTGCCCCTGAAGAAAACTTGCAGCATCTTTGCCTGTTACCGATAACACTGCCAAATGAGTCAGTGGCGCGAGTACGGCTTGCCTATCTTGCGGTATGTAAGAAGTAAAGTTTAATGTCTGTAAGTAATTTATCCAGTCAGCGTGCATAATATATTGATAGAGGGTTGATGTGTAGATTTATCGTGTTAGCTATTATATCGTGATACGCTTTTTGTTGTTATTCAATATAGTTCACTTCCCAAGTCAAGATAAGTCAGATACAGACGCATATCAAATTCCAGCTGGTGATACTCTGGCTCCATATGCGCGCATAATTTATAAAACGCCTTATTATGTTGCTTCTCTTTTAAATGGGCTAACTCATGTACCACTATCATTCTTAGAAATTCAACGGGGGATTTTTTAAAAACCGACCCTATACGGATTTCATTTTTTGTTTTTAAATTTTTTCCCTGAACTCTAGCGACAAATGAATGTAAGCCTAAGGCTTGATGCAGCACATCTATTTTATCATCGTAGACAATTTTACTAAGCGGACTGGATTTGCGAAGAAACTGATTCTTTATGCTGACTACATAGGCATAGAGGGCTTTATTCGTTTTGATATCATGACTATCAGGATACTTTTTTAATAATATTTCAGCTAATGTATCATTGTCGATCAGCGCGTGCACCTGATCCTTTACAGTAGCGGAATAGCCAGCTAAGTATTTTAATGTCTCCATTTTATGAATCCCAAGGTGGTTCATCATCACTACAGGCAACAAGATCTTTATTCTTGCCATAAGTGCTGACACCGAGAATGACATTTCTGGATGCGACACCCTGCCTTACTTTGCTCTTTGGTGTTACAGATGACCCAGTCACGGTAGACTGACTTTGCCATTTTTCAAAGAGTGCTATATCTGTATTCGCCGGTGCATACCATTGCTTTTTTATGCGATCCCATTTTGCACCGAGTGTTTTGGCTGCATCCTTTTCGGCATAGGGGACATTTAAATAAGTTTTTGAGTCTTGCATTTTCTTAAGGTGGTAATTTGATGATGTATAGATACATTGTAAATCATTGCTTATATATGAGGTAGATAAGCAAAACCAGAGTAACCTGAGTTCGGGTTAAGGAATAATTCTATTGATAACGTCATTCCTGCAGTTTTTTTAGCAGGAATCTATAGGCTTAGGAAAGAGAATTAAATAATATATGAAAGTATAGAATGTGCTGAGGCACGAAGCGCATCCTATCGATTGTAGTTTCGGAAATTATTAAATTCGGATTCCTTAAATAATGGATTCCCGCTAAAAAAACTACGGGAATGACGATGTTGCTGTCTAAATTTTTTATACCGAACTCAGGTTAAATAGTTTTCTTTGGAGTTCGCTAAGCATAAAAAAAGCCCAAGGCCTTGTTAGCCCTGAGCTTTCTATACTTCCTTGTACTTACATTTGGTGCCGATGGGCGGATTTGAACCGCCACGACCTAAGTCACCACCCCCTCAAGATGGCGTGTCTACCAATTTCACCACATCGGCTTATTTTTTAAGGTGTAACAACCTCATCATCAACAATGATAACCTCTTCATCTGCAACTAGTGGTAAGTCTTCCTCAACAGTAATTGGCACTGCAGCGATAGGCTGATTACCTTCAATCGTAGGTACTTCCATTTCCAATTGCTCAGCAACTGGAATATCCATAAGATCCGCATCATTGCCTACCTTACCACTCAATACAGCTAACGCTAAACTGGTTGAGAAAAAGACAGCCGCTAGTATAGCCGTTGTTCTAGATAAAAATGAAGCTGAACCTTGCGCACCAAAGACTGTACCTGATGAGCCACTACCAAAAGCAGCTCCAGCATCAGCACCTTTTCCATGCTGCATTAATACTAGCCCGATAACGGCTAAACCGACTAAAACATGACCTACGATAATAACTTGATACATTTTATTTTTGAAATGAAGAGTAAATCTTTAAAAAAGAGTCCGCACTTAACGAATCTCCACCAACTAAAGCACCATCAATATCTGGCATTGCAAATAAAGCTTCAGCATTTTGTGGTTTAACACTACCACCATAGAGAATCTGCATGTTTTCTGCAATTTGCTGATTTTTTTCCGCTAGCAATTGACGAATATAAAGGTGTACTTCCTGCGCCTGTTCCGCTGAAGCAGTTTTTCCTGTGCCTATCGCCCAGACTGGCTCATATGCAATCACGGCATTTTGAAAACTGTCGATACCTGCAAAATCGATAACAGCATTAAGCTGCTTGGCAACAACATCAAAGGTTCTTCCTTGCTCTCTATCTTCCAGTAACTCACCGATAGCAAGAACAGGTATGATACCTGCATCAATTGCCTGCTGAAATCGTTGTGCAACGGTAATATCAGTATCTGCATAGTTTGCTCTACGTTCCGAGTGCCCGACTATTGCATATTTACAATTAAAGTCTTTCAGCATAACTGCTGCTATTTCGCCTGTATAAGCCCCTTCTATATGCGTTGCAACATTTTGTGCACCCCAGCTAATTGAAGTATTTGCTAAACGCTGGCTGACTTCAGGAATGTACAAAAAAGGTGGGCAGACAGCTATATCGGCATCCACAGCAGGCATACCAGCAATAAGGCCATCGACTAGCTCTTGCGCACTTTGATGATTAATTTTCATCTTCCAGTTGCCAACAACAAGATTTCTACGCATTACAAACTCCAGACTTAAATAAACCGCTTATGATAACTATTATGAGTCACTATTTCAAGCAGTGATTGCATTCTTAACGTCATCAACCAAAGAATTTGCATATCCTCTCACCTTGGTTTCATCTACACCTTCCACCATCACACGTATCAACGGTTCTGTGCCTGATGCTCGTAGCAATACCCGTCCTTGATCGCCTAACGCTTTTTCTACCGACTTTGCTGCTTTTTGAATCGCTTCATTGCTATCTAGGTCCACTTTTTCACTGACCCTGACATTAAGTAATACCTGTGGGTATTTACTCATCTCGGACTTAAGCTCATACAGTGACTTTCCGGTATTATCCATTTCTGCCAAGATCTGTAAAGCAGCGACGATACCATCTCCCGTTGTGGTTCTATCCAGACAAATAATATGTCCCGAACCCTCTCCACCTAATATGCTTTTATGCTGCTTCATTAACTCCATCACATAACGATCACCAACATTGGCACGTACTAAATCAAGATTTATTTTTTTAAGTGCATGCTCCATACCTAGATTACTCATTAAAGTACCAACCACTGGCCCCTTAAACTTACCGGCAGCTTTACGTGCTTTAGCGATAATAAAAATCAATTCATCTCCATCGACTACTTCACCTTTATGATCAACCATTATCAAGCGATCACCATCACCATCCAGCGCAATGCCTAAATCCGCACGAAACTCAATAACGGCCTCTTGTAGCGCTTCAGGCTTGGTTGCACCGCAATTTTCATTGATATTTAAACCATCAGGGTCAGATGCAATGGTAATAACTTCCGCCCCTACTTCGCTAAATACATGAGGTGCTATATGATAAGTCGAGCCATTTGCACAATCAACAACGATTCTAAGTCCATTAAAATCAATATTGGCAGGAATACTTGCCTTACAGAACTCAATATATCGCCCTGGTGCATCAAGAAGTCGTTTAGCTTTACCCAGCTTATCAGATGCAACCGTTGTCATAGGCTGACCAAGATAAAACTCAATTTTATGTTCTAATCCATCAGCTAGCTTATTACCCTCGGTAGAAAAAAATTTTATACCATTATCATAATAAGGGTTATGTGAGGCACTGATAACGATACCCGCCTGCGCTCGCAGAGTCCGTGTTAAATACGCAACAGCTGGTGTTGGCATAGGACCTAGCAGACTGGTATTCACTCCCGCTGCCGAGAGTCCTGCCTCTAAAGCAGATTCAAACATATACCCCGAAATACGGGTATCCTTACCTACCAAAACAAAACCATGTCCTTCTTCAGCAAACACACGCCCTGTTGCCCAGCCTAATTTGAGAAAAAAATCTGGGGTAATAGGTGATTCTCCAACAGTGCCACGTATCCCATCTGTTCCAAAATATTTCTTTTTCATCGCTGTGTTTCCTTCTTATTCATGACAAAAAAAAGGAGAAGCCTAAACTTCTCCCTTCTCTATATTAGTAATAATAAATGCTTATCAGCCTTGCTCAGCCGCACTTGTATTAGCAGCATCAACGTCTGGCTTTCCTGCTACGTCTTGCGCTTTAACCCCATTATTTGGCGGAATGCTATCATCCCAGCCCTCAGGATCTCTGACAGGCCGACGCGACATTAAATCATCAATCTGATCTTTATCAATCGTTTCATATTTCATTAATGCGTCAGACATGGCATGTAAAATATCTTCATTATCTTTTAATATTTTTTCAGCACGCTCATAGTTTTTATCAATAATCGAACGTATTTCTTCATCAATGGTGTGTGAAGTTTCATCAGCCACGCTCTTATGTTGCGTCACTGAACGCCCTAAAAATACTTCACCCTCTTCTTCACTATAAGCTAAAGGGCCTAAACGTTGCGATAAACCCCACTTGGTCACCATGTTTCTCGCAAGCTCTGTGGCACGCTCTATATCATTAGAAGCACCTGTGGAGACTTGCTCCCAGCCAAAAATTTGTTCTTCTGCAATACGCCCGCCATATAAGCTGGAAATCATACTATCTAGTTTACGTTTACTGGCACTGTATTGGTCCTTTTCAGGCAAGAACATGGTAACACCCAACGCACGACCACGCGGCATAATGCTAACCTTATAAACCGGATCGTGCTCAGGAACAAGCTTCCCAACTATCGCGTGCCCTGCCTCATGATAGGCGGTCATTCTCTTTTCTTTTACGTCCATAACCATAGAGCGCTTTTCTGCACCCATAATAATCTTATCTTTGGCTTTTTCAAGATCAGACATACTGACTAGGCGCTTATTCATTCTTGCAGCAAACAGAGCTGCTTCATTGACCAGGTTAGCCAAATCTGCACCAGAAAAACCAGGCGTACCTTGTGCGATATATTTTACTTCCACATCATCTGCCGCCGGAACCTTACCCATATGCACACCCAGGATTCTTTCACGCCCTTTGACATCAGGTAGACTCACTGTAATTTGCCGGTCAAAACGCCCAGGACGTAATAAAGCGGCATCAAGCACGTCAGGTCTATTGGTTGCTGCAATAACAATAACGCCTTCATTGCCTTCAAAGCCATCCATTTCAACCAATAACTGATTTAAGGTCTGCTCACGCTCATCATTACCACCACCTAGGCCAGCACCACGCTGACGACCTACCGCATCAATTTCATCAATAAAAATAATACATGGCGCATGACGTTTTGCCTGCTCAAACATATCTCTTACACGCGAAGCTCCAACTCCAACAAACATTTCCACAAAATCAGAACCTGAAATTGTAAAAAATGGCACTTTTGCTTCACCGGCAATCGCTCTTGCCAATAATGTTTTTCCGGTTCCAGGAGGCCCTACCATTAAAGCCCCTCGCGGTATTTTTCCACCTAATTTCTGATATTTTGATGGATCTCTAAGAAAATCCACCATTTCTTCCACTTCTTCTTTCGCTTCGTCACAGCCTGCCACATCAGAAAATGTTACTTTAATCTGATCTTCTTCCAGCATCCGCGCCTTACTTTTACCAAAGCTCATGGGGCCACCTTTCCCCCCCATACCACCTTGCATTTGACGCATAAAGAAAATCCATACACCAATCAGCAATATCATCGGAAACCATGAGATAAAAATCTGCATCAACATTGATTCTTCTGCAGCGGGTCGCGCTTTGATTTCTACCCCATTAGCCAATAAATCATCTACCAGATGCGGGTCGTTAGGTGCATATGAGCTAAATTGCTCGCCACTTTGCAGCTTACCTTTAATACCACTTTCATCATCCAAAACAACTTCTTGCACCTGCCCTGCTCTCACTGCATCAATAAACTGTGAGTAGGAAAGCGCTGAGCTCCTTTGCGTCCCTTGAGGGCCAAAGTTATTAAATACGGACATCAAGACCACTGCAATGACAATCCATAAAAGTATATTTTTAAACATATCGTTCAATTCTTTGCACCAAACCGAAGGGCCCTTCCAAAAAAAAGTGCATATCAAAGCGCATAACTCTGACTTATCACTCACTTGCCCAACTTAAAATAAGCCAGGAACCATAAAAATACAATAAGGGCTTTAATTACTTTTTAAAGCCCTTCCCTAAAATATAAACCTCATTACTGCGTGCTCTGGATGATTTTGGTTTTCTAATCAAAACCTTATCAAATGAATTCGCTACCTGTTTTTTATATTCTTCAAAGCCCGCCCCCTGAAAGACCTTAACCAGAAAAGAGCCACCCTCAACTAAAATAGCCTGTGCTGTTTCCAAAGCCAGCTCACATAAATACATGGCACCAGGCTGGTCAATCGCTTTATTACCACTCAGATTAGGTGCCATATCGGACAACACCACATCAATAGGAGCACCATCCAGAATTTCATTCAGCTGCTCATAGACTTCATTTTCCCTGAAATCTCCCTGAATAAAATCAACACCTTCAATCGGGTCAATATCCAATATATCCAGTGCAATCACTTTTTGTTTTTTACCGACTATGTTACGTACATACTCAGACCAGCCTCCTGGAGCAGCTCCGAGATCGACGACATTCATACCTGACTGAATCAGTTTATCTTTTTCGATGATTTCAATCAATTTAAACGTAGCTCTGGAGCGATATCCCAAGGCTTTGGCTTTTTTGACATATTCATCATTTAGATGCTCTTGCATCCATTGATTACTACTTTTACTTCGCGCCATATAATTTAGTGTAAAATTAAACTCATTATTTATTATTAAGGAAATACAGAGTGAATCCTGAACAACTGAAACAAATGAAAACCAAAGCCCATGATTTAAAGCCCGTCATTATGATTGGTCAGGCAGGCTTAACAGAAGCGGTAAGCAAGGAGATTGAACTTGCACTTGATACTCATGAGCTGATTAAAATTAAAATTCGCGCTGAAAGAGATGAGAGAAAACTCATTCAACAACACATTTGTACAGAAACTCAAGCTGAACTTATTCAAAGTATAGGTCAGGTTGTGGTTATTTACCGCAAAAAACCTGAGCAGGCAAAGAAAAAACCTGCTCCACATACAAGAAGAAGAGACGGTACACGCTAAATAGTTTTTACTAACCCAGCCTTATACTGTTGGCTGGGTTAGCTTATCTAGCGGAACAATGCAGAGATGAGAAAAAACCTCCAACACAGCCAAAGTTCCCTACACATCATTCATAGTGATTGTTATGTTTAATTTGCCCCAGGTATTGATAAAAAAGTTTTTAAATATACTTTATAGATAAAATCTCGTAATCTACATCACCACCTGGAGTCTTAACAGTCACCACATCCTCTTCTTCTTTACCAATCAACGCCCTGGCAATAGGTGAACCAACCGAGATGCGCCCCTGTTTGATATCTGCTTCATCTTGACCAACAATCTGGTAAGTCACTTTTTTCTCAGAGTCCAAATCTTCAATTTCAACCGTTGCACCGAAAATCACCTTACCTTTGG